>CAOKUK010000048.1 GCA_948472595.1 uncultured Eubacterium sp. | reverse complement strand
CCTTGCCATCTTGGATTTCACCAATCCGGGCGCCGTAGCCTGGTATCAGGAAAAGCTGGAGGGGCTGCTGGATATGGGCGTGGACTGCTTTAAGACAGATTTTGGGGAGCGGATTCCCACCGATGCGGTATATTATAACGGCGCGGACCCAGAGAAAATGCACAATTATTACGCCTATCTCTACAATAAGGCCGTATACGAAGTGACCGCAAAGCACAAGGGCAGGGAGGAAGCCATGGTATTCGCCCGCTCCGCCACGGTGGGCGGGCAGAAGTTCCCAGTCCATTGGGGCGGGGACTGCTGGTCTGATTATGAGTCCATGGAAGAGAGCTTAAGGGGAGGCCTGTCCTTGGCCAGCAGCGGCTTTGGCTATTGGAGCCACGATATTGGGGGATTTGAGAGCCAGTCCACGGCGGACGTGTATAAGCGCTGGGCAGCCTTTGGCCTGCTGTCTTCCCATAGCCGCTTCCATGGCAGCACTTCTTACCGGGTGCCTTGGGCTTATGATGAAGAGGCCGTGGACGTGGTGCGCTTTTTTGCCAAGCTGAAGCTGAGCCTGCTTCCTTATCTGTACAGCTGCGCTTATATGACTTCCAGGACAGGGATACCCATGATGCGCAGCATGGCGCTGGAGTTTGAGGGGGACAGGAACTGCCGGTATTTGGATAAGCAATATATGCTGGGGGACAGTCTCTTGGTAGCGCCTATTTTCCGGGAGGACGGCAAGGCCATTTACTACTTGCCTCAAGGGATGTGGACCAATTACCTGACCGGCGAGCAGGCGCAAGGCGGCGTATGGCGGGAGGAAATCCATGGCTATCGGTCTGTCCCATTGTGGGTGCGGGAGAACAGTATCATTGCCACAGGGGAGCAGGCGGAGAATGCGTCATATGATTTCCATGACAATCTGGAGCTGAAAGTGTTTGGGCTGAGCGGAGAGGCACATGGGGAAGTGTACCAGAATGAGAGGCTGGCAACATCGGCGGATTTGAGGCGGGAAGGGGAAAAAATCTATGGAGAAGTGAAGGGGCACACCAGGGTGAGGGTGCGCATTGTGGGGGAGAAGGCCTTGGATGTGGTTGGGGCAGAGTATGCAGTGGAAGGAAATGACACCATCCTGCATCTGCCGGAAAAGCATGGGACTTTTGTGTGTATATTTTAAACAATTGCAGCCGCATAGGTGGAAAAATTTTGAGGAGCAGAATTTATGGCACAAGAATATAGAAAAAGAGAGCAGAAAGAAATAGAATCGCAGGGGCAAAAGTCTCAGGCAGAGCATCTTTTGAGGCAATTAACCCTGGATGAGAAAATTTCCATGATTCATGGCGCAGAGTTATTCCGCACTGCGCCGGTAGAACGCTTGGGCATCCCGGCCCTTGCCATGTCCGATGGGCCTATGGGCGTGCGCCAGGAATTTGAGCCTGACGCCTGGAAAAGCATAGGAGGACATGATGATTATGTCACATACCTCCCCTGCAACAGCGCCCTGGCGGCCACATGGAACCGGGATCTTGCAAAGGCCGTCGGGAAGACGCTGGGCCGAGAGGCCAGGGGGCGCGGGAAAGACGTGATTTTAGGCCCTGGCGTGAATATAAAGCGCAGTCCATTGTGCGGCCGGAATTTCGAGTACTTCAGCGAAGACCCGTTTTTGACGAAGGAGCTGGCTGTCCCTTATATCCAAGGCGTGCAGGAATGGGATGTGGCGGCCTGCGTCAAGCATTTTGCAGCCAACAACCAGGAAACCCAGAGGCTGTGGGTGGATGTAAAGGTAGATGAGAAAGCCCTGCGGGAGATTTACCTTCCTGCATTCCATGACGCTGTCACAAAAGGGGGCGCTTATACGATAATGGCCGCTTACAATAAATTGCAGGGGGAGCATTGCTACTATAGCGATTTCCTCTTAAATCAAGTGCTGCGCAAGGAATGGGGGTATGAGGGCGTTGTCATTTCCGATTGGGGCGGCGTGCATGATACCGTGAAGGCGGCAAATTCCTCTTTGGATATCGAGATGTCTGTGACGGAGGATTTTGACCAGTATTATATGGCTAATCCATTAAAGCAAATGATTGCAGAGGGGAAAGTGCCGGAGTCGGCAGTGGATGAGAAGGTTGCGCATATCTTGATGCTGATGCAGCGTCTCCATATGCTGGGAGGGGAGCGGAAAAGGGGCGCCTACAATACGCCGGAGCATAGGCAGGCCGCCTTGGAAGCGGCTAGGGAGTCTGTGGTGCTTCTGAAAAACAAAGCAGGCAGGCTTCCCCTTTCCCCAGAGAAGACAAAGGAAATTTTGGTAGTGGGGGAAAATGCGGACATGCAGCATGCCTTAGGCGGCGGGAGTGCGGAAATCAAGGCTCTGTACGAGATTACGCCGCTAATGGGGATAAAAGCTTTGCTGGGCGGCAACGCTAAAGTCACGTATGTGAAAGGGTATTGCCAGGATCCTCAAGAAGAGGGGGAGGATAGGGATGTGAATTGGCAGGAAGACAGCCTGGAGCATGGGGGAGGCTTCGCAAGAGCCCAAAAGCGGGAAGACGCCGCATTGGCGCTGTGCCGGAGGCGGCTTCGGGAAGAAGCTGTGGCGAGGGCAAAAGAGTTCGAGCAGGTTATTTTTATTGGGGGGTTGAACCATTTTTATGACAGTGAGGGAAACGATAGGGTGGATATGAGGCTGCCTTATGAGCAGGACTTGCTGATTGAGGGTCTTTTGGAGGCAAACCCCAATACGGTGGTCATCATGGCAGGAGGAAGCCCCGTTGAAATGGGGAAATGGGTGGATAAGGCAGATAGCTTGATTTGGAGCTGGTATGGGGGGATGGAAGGCGGGAAGGCGCTGGCAGAAGTGATTTTTGGGGAAACGAATCCTTCCGGAAAGCTGCCGGAAAGCTTTTATAAGACCCATAAGGACTGCTCTGCCCATGCTTGGGGAGAATTTGCGGGCGCCAGGCAGGTGGACTATGCAGAGGGTGTGTTTGTGGGATACCGTTACCTGGATGCTTATGGGGGTGAGCCGGAATTTTGCTTTGGGCATGGGCTGTCCTATACTTCTTTTGAGTATGAAAGGGCAGAGCTGTTCCTGGAGGGCGGCAAAACCTACCTGGGATGCCAGATTTCCAATCAGGGGAACAGAGCGGGCAAAGAGACTGTGCAGGTTTACCTTGCGCCAATGGAACGGCTGGAAGGAGAGCCGGTGCAGCAGCTTAAGGGATTTGAGAAAGTATTCCTGGAAGCGGGTGAGCGAAAAACAGTAAAGGTTGAAATGGAAGGATACCGCCAGGGTATGGAGGTTAGGGTAGGAAGTTCCTCAAGGGACATACGGCTGCAGCTTTCCGGATGCTTTTGAGGAAAGATACGGCATAACGATTCCATGCCTCCATAGCCACGGTAACGCAATCCTTCTGCAGCCGTTGGTATTCGGGAAGTTCCTGCCTCTTCGGCAGGTTATAGGTTCCGCTCCTGCTCCCTTTGGATATCCGGGAATGCAGACAGCATCGGGCGCATATTTTTGCCCTTCAGCACCCGGCCCACATAGTTTTTCGTGATTTTGTACACAAGGGGCGAGAGGGTGAGCACGCCAATCAAGTTGGGGATCATCATCATGCCATTGAAGGTGTCCGCCAAGTCCCAGGCCAGGTTGTCGCCCATCACGGCGCCGCCGAAGATAGCGGCCACAAAGATAATCCGGTAATAAATTGTAAATTTTTCCCCAAACAGGAACTCACAGGCCTTGCTGCCGTAATGGCTCCAGCCAAGTACGGTGGAAAAGGCGAACAGCATAATGGCAATGGCGATAAATGCAGCCCCGGCCTTGCCGAAATGGATGGAGAAAACGGTGGAGACAATGTTGGCCTTTGTCAGCTCCACCCCATGGTATGTAGTGGCCGCCACGCCGGTCTCCAAGTCAATCAGGCCGGAGGACAGGATGGAGAACGCCGTCAGGGTACAGACCACCAGGGTATCGGCGAACACTTCGAAAATGCCCCACATGCCCTGGCGGACAGGCTCCTTTACATTGGAGTTGGAATGGACCATGACGGAGGAGCCAAGCCCGGCCTCATTGGAGAAGACGCCCCGCTTCATGCCCTGCTCAATGGCCAGCTTGATTCCATAGCCCACGACGCCGCCCCCTGCGGCTTCCAAGGCGAAGGCTCCCTTTAAAATGGCGGAGAAGACCGCCCCGGCATGGGAAATGTTCGTAAAGAAAATCACCACGCTTCCCACAATATAGATGACCACCATAAAGGGCACAATCTTCTCCGTCACGGAGGCGATGCGCTTGAGGCCGCCCACGATGACCAGCCCGCCGGCAACTAGCACCACGATGCCCGTTACCCAAGTGGGGACGCCGAATACGGATTCCATATTTCCGGAAATGGAATTCACCTGGGTCATATTGCCAATCCCGAAGGAAGCCAAGAAGCAGAAGACAGAGAACAGCACGGCTAAGATGCTGCCGATTGCCTTGCAGCCCGGCTTTGCGCCCAGCCCATCCCGAAGATAGTACATTGCCCCGCCGGACCACTCCCCGGCGCTGTTCTTGCGCCGGAAGTAGATGCCCAGCACATTTTCAGAATAATTAGTCATCATGCCGAAGAAGGCAATCAGCCACATCCAAAAGACTGCCCCAGGGCCGCCCACCATGATGGCTCCGGCCACGCCTACGATATTCCCGGTCCCTACCGTGGCCGCCAGGGCCGTGCACAGGGACTGGAATTGGGAAATGGAGCGGTCTTTCGTATGCCCCACCACATGTCTGTCTTTGAACATGGCGCCCAAGGTCATTTGGAACCAATGTTTGATGTGGGTCAGCTGGAAAAACTTGGTCAGGCAGGTCATCAGCACGCCTACAAAAGCCAGCAGGATGAGCGCAGGCCAGCCCCAGACGATGTTATTGACTGCGTTGTTCAGGTTTGTGATAAAATCTAGCATGGTACATGTCCTCCTCTTTTGAGTATATGATTTGTCCCCCGAAAAAAGAATAAAGCTTACAGAATGAAAAAACGCAGGATGGGGCAACCTCACCTGCGAAGCTATCATTTTATCTTATTCTTTTGGGATTTCATAAAAAATTTATATTATCTTAACATAAATTTTATATTCTGTAAAGAGGGGAATTTGTTGGTTGAAAAAATAATTGGAGGAGGGTATAATGCCAATTATAAGAGGGAATGTTGTTGGGCACGTTTGGGAAGGGAGGCGTAGTATGGATTTGGATTTGCAGATATTGGATATGGCGGGGGCGACGCCGGAACATTCAGCCGTGATAGTGAATTTTGTGGCCGCCATAAGAAGGCAATTGAGGCATAGCACCTGTTATGTGTTTTCCGACAATGTGCAGTATAAATTTAAAGCCGAAGGCGGAGACTCCCAAACCGTCATTCCGGATGCTTCGATAAACTGCAGGGTAAAATCAAGGCGCGGAAACGCATTTATAGACGCGCCCCGCTTTGTCATGGAAGTCCTGTCCCCGTCCACAGAGAAATACGACCGGGGGGAGAAAATGGAACTGTACAGGCAGCAGGAAATCGAAGAGTATTGGATTGTGGATTGGAAAAAGAAAAGCGTTGAAATTTATGAGCTGGATTATGAGAATGGAATCCCAAAATATTATTTATGGAAAACGGTTACAGAGGACAATAAGGGGGAAATGGAACTGATTCATTTTCCCAGCGTCAATCTTTCATTTGATGAGTTGTTTGACGAAGTGAATCTATGAGCTAATATTCCATCTGAAAGGCTCATTACAAAAATGCAAAGATAGAAAATAGGAGGTGCAGGTATGGAAGGGAATGTAATTGGTTTTATTATCTGGTGTATGGTCGGATTGATGTTCCTTGGGATGGCGGTCTATGCATGGTTTTCAAAGAAGCCGAAGCCAATGGGGTTCTGGGCGAATGCAAAGATGTTTGAGGTCACGGATGTGAGAAAATACAACCGCGCGCTGGCAAAGCTGTTCGGCGTATTTGGCATTGTGTTCGTTGCGCTTGGGATTCCTTTGCTTGCCGGGGAAAACTCTGCATGGACCATGATTCCCATACTGGGTTGCATGGTGGAAGCCATCGCCGTTATGGGGGTCTATACCCTTGTCATCGAGAGGAAGTACAAGAAGGGAAATCAGTAGATTTCCGAAGGTTTTGGCAAGGGAAAAGAGGGGAATTTTTCCTTGTGTTCCTGAGATTTCCTATGCTATAATAGGGGTGGGATTTTTAGCGTGCAGTAGCTGCATGTTAGATGCCAAATATCCCGCAGAGTGCGGGAAGCGGCTACCCCGCTGCAGGCAGAGGGGGCAGCTTGCAGAAATAAAGTGATAGAAGGGAAGAAAGAAAATGGGAAAGAAATTTTTGGGAAAAGCAAACGCAGTGTTGCTGGCAGCGGCCATGGCAGTGACATGTATGCCGGCGCAGGCGGCATCGGCAGCCGAATCGGTCGGCGCGGCAGTCCTGCAGCAGGCGGAGGCCAAGGCTACGGCCTTGGATTTGGAGGCTATCAGAGGGAAGGAATACACCGTGATACAAGGCAATGCGCCGGCCCTTCCGAAAGAGGCCGTGAAGAATGGGGGTGCGGCTCCTGTGGAAATCGAATGGGACGCATGGGACAAGGAGGCAGGCGCTGGGAAGCATACCCTGGCGGGAGAGGCAGGCGGGGAACCGCTTAGCGTTACCGTCAATGTGCTGCCTTGTGACGAAGTGGTGGCGGACGTGACGGCGACCGGCGTCAGCGGCAGCGCAGATACAAGCGCAATCCATGATTTGAAGGGATACAAAGGCGTGTTTGTGACGGAATACGATATTGTTCCAGGCAATGATTCCCTGCATGACCGGGCGGTCATCTACCTTCCGGAGACCATGAGCGACGGCTCGGCATTGCATGCTGACAATTGCTGGGACACAGGAGCCAGGCTCCAGTTCAAGCATGGCTACAATGACGTGAATTATTTCCAGACTCAGACTGGCGATGGGCAAGTGGTGGGCAACGCCGTATATTATCCCACAAACGATGAGATAAACGCAGCAGTAGACCGGGGCGAGGAGATTGCGCTGGTATATGACAGGGTTCACACCTACCATGTGCGTACGGTAATAGACACGGCCACAGATAAAGTGAAAGGCAATTACAAAATATACATTACAGACCCGGATGGGGTGGAGCATGAGGTGACCCGGCCAGGCGGCAATGGGTTCCGGATTTATCCAAAGGACGGCATTGTGAAGAAGTTTGCGGCAGTCCGGGGCAACTACCGCTTAATCAACCACAAGGTCAGCTGGATTTCCGGCTATGCCGCTAAGAAGGTGGAGACATACTTAAAGCAGGGCGCCGCAGATTATGCCAAGGAAGGCGAAGACGCCGTGACGAAAGTGCTTCCAGGTGCTGTTACGGAACAGCCAAGCGCTGAGCTGGAAAAGGACGGCCAGAGCTATGTGTTAGACTCAGAAAAATCCGGCTGGTACGAAGGGGAAGAAAAAGTGGCCTCTGTGACAGCAGAAGAGGGGCAGGAGGTTACATACCGCGCATACTACTATCAGGTGAAGGCCGCTGACAAGACAGTCCTGGATGGCAAAATCCAGAGCGCAGGGAACTTGAATGCGGAAGACTATACGGCGGCCAGCTGGAGCGGGTTCCAGTCCGCATTGGATGGAGCCAAGCAGGTAAATGCGGAAGCTTCCGTCAGCCAGGAAGAGGTTGACCAAGCGGTGCAGTCATTGGAAAAGGCAGAAGGGGAGTTAGTCAGCATCAAAGCCCTGAAGGAAGCCCTTGCAAGCCTTAAGGCAGAGCTTGCGGACAAAGCAGGGCAGAAAGAGAAATATGAGAATTGGGCGGAAGCAGAGCGCGCCGTAGCAGATGCAGAGCAGGTGCTCCAGACTTCGGATGCGACCAAGGCTCAGGTGGATGCGGCAGAAAAGAATCTGAGCATAACCTTAATCGCCAAGGCGGCAGATAAGACAGGGCTGAACCAGGCCATTGCAGCCGCCAAGGCCAAGAAGGAAGCGGATTATAAGGCGGAAGGCTACAAGAACATGCAGAAGAAGCTGGATGCGGCCAATCAGGTGGCAGCCAACCCAGATGCTACACAGGCTGAAATAGACAAAGCCCAGAAGGAGCTGCAGGATGCGGTGGGCAAATTGGTGAAAAAGGTGAAAGTGAAAACCATTAAGCCGGCAGCCAAGAGCTACAAAATCGCAGCAGGCAAGAAGCTTGATGTAAGGAAGCTGTTTACCGTCCTTCCGAAAAATGCGGACAGCAAGAAGCTGACCTACTCCATAGACAAGAAATACAAAAATTATGCCTCCATAAAATCCGGCGTAGTGACCATGAAGAAAAAGGGGGCAGGCAAGACCATAGCCGTGAAGGCCAAGGCGGCGGACGGAAGCGGCAAGTCTGCATCCATTAAGATTAAGATTATGAAGCATGCCGTGACGAAGATCACGGTGAAGAAGCAGCCGCTCACCGTAAAGGCAGGGCGCAAGGTGACCATCAAGCCAGTCGTTGCGGCAAATGGCAAGAGCGCCAACAAGGCGCTGGCGTACGCCTCCTCCAATGAGAAGCTTGCCACGGTAAAGAACGGCGTCGTCACCACGAAGAAGGGCAAGACAGGGAAAGTGACCATCACGATCCAGTCTACCGATGGCACGAACAAAAGCGTAAAGGTTAAAATCAATATTAAGAAATAATATTTAACATTTCAAAATAGCGAAAAGGGCTGCCGCATTGCGGCAGCCCCTCTTTCTTGCTTGACAAGGCAGTTCATTCATAGTAAACTACAAGTAGTTTATTGACAATGAACAAGGAGGCGGTGCAATGGTTGACACAAATTTAGGGGTTGTAGAAGCAAGATTTGCAGATTTAATCTGGCGGCATGAGCCTATCCATTCCAGGGAATTGGCCAAGCTTTGCCAAGGGGAGCTGAACTGGAAGCGCCCCACCACCTACAATGTGCTGCGCAAACTCTGTGAGAAGGGGATTTTCCAGAACGATGGGGGGATGGTCTCTTCTCGGGTAAGCCGGCAGGAATTTTATGGCATGCGGGGCGAGCATTTTGTGGAAGAGGCTTTTGACGGGTCGCTGCCGGCTTTTGTGGCGGCATTTACAGCACGCAAGAAGCTGTCGGAAGAAGTAATCCGGGAATTGACGGATATTATCAACCGGGGAAGGGGGAGAAGCCATGAATGAATTGTCTGCCATTTTCCTGAAGGTAGTGAATATGAGCCTTACGGCAAGCGTGGCCATAGCAGCCGTCTTGCTCCTTCGGCTTTTGCTTCGCAAAGCCCCGAAGCTGTATTCCTATGTGCTTTGGGGTGTGGTGCTGTTTCGGCTGCTGTGCCCGGTATCTGTAAATTCAGAAATTTCCCTGCTGGGGCTGACAGGCGTAACGGCGAATCACAGCGGAGAGATGGAATACCCTTTTGTATCCAAGCCTGTGGAGGCAGCAGGAAATGGAGTAGGATTAGGAGAAAGAACAGGTATAGGGAATGGCATAATGCCTTTTGCAGGGGAGAAAAATGGAGCAGGATTAGGAGAACAATCCGTTAATGAGAATGCGATGGCGCCTTCTACAAGTGCAGGAAAGGAAGCAGGATTAGGAGAACAATTCGGTAATGAGAATGCGATGGCGCCTCCTACAAGTGCAGGAAAGGAAGCGGAGTTGGGAGGGCGGCCAATAGAATCAAAGGATGGGTTGTACCTAGAAGGGGGCTTTGGGAAATTGCTTTCCATTTTATCCTATGCATGGCTGTCTGGGATGGCAGCTTTGGGGCTTTACAGCGTTTGGTCGGCTCTGCGCCTGCGCCGGAAAGCGGCTTGCTCCATGATTTTGCGAGGCAATATATACTTGGCGGACCATATCCCTTCCCCCTTTGTGCTGGGGCTTTTGCGGCCAAAGATATACCTGCCTTCTTCCCTTTCGGAACGTGAGCGGGAGTACAGCATCCTCCATGAGCAGCGCCACATCCGCAGGCGGGATCACCTGGTGAAGCCGCTGGCTTTCCTTGCCCTGTGCCTGCACTGGATGAATCCCTTGGCATGGCTTGCCTTTGCGTTGGCAATGAGGGACATGGAAATGAGCTGCGATGAGGCAGTGGTGCGGGAAATAGATAAAGACGCACGGGCGGAATATGCAGGCGCCCTGTTGCATTGTGCCATTGGGAAAAGAAAAGTTCCCGGCCTTCCCTTGGCATTTGGAGAGGGCGATGCGGAAAAGAGGATCCTAAATATCATGCGTTATAAAAGGCCTGCCGCCGCTGTCGGGATTGCGGCTGCCTTGGCTTGCTTGGCTTTGGCGGCCTGCCTAGCTACGAATCCGGCGTCTGGCAGAGAGAGGTTGAATTGGGCCAAAAAGCTGTCTGCCGAAGAGGTGGAATCCATAGAGCTTGTGGTGATGCCCCAGGATAGGGAGAAGCAATACAAGAAATTTTCGGCGGAGGAATTGGACGGCGTTGTAAGCCTTATTCGTCAGAGCAAAGGGAAATACTTAGCAAGCCATGAGGACATGGACGGCGGCAGCATTTTTTTCTACCTTACCATGAAAGACGGGTCAAAACATCAGGTGGGGAATATGGGGAACATTTATCTGTATATCGACGGTGATTATTACGATGCGGGCTATGAATGGCTGTCTTCTTGGGAGCAGGAATATGGGGAAGGGAATGCCAGGCTTCCGAAAGGGTTCTATGAAGATGGCGCAGAGCCTGCCGTTTCTGTAACCTTCCAGGCAAGGATTTTGGAAGCTGATGCGGACAGAATACTGGTAGAGCCGGTGGAGGGCTCCCAAGAGCTGGCGTCTGCCGACCAGATTTCTATCCCATTGGAGGACGCCAAGCTGCCGGAAGGGGCAGAGGTTGGCGATACGGTGGAAATAGAATACAATGGGGAAATTATGGAGAGCTACCCTGTGCAGCTCGGACAGGTATACCGAATTTCCCTAGTGGAGGCAGAGGTATCCACCCGCTTGGGCAGCCAATCCGCAGGCGCATCCGGCCAAGGAGAAAACGCATCTCAAGGCGCATCCAGTCAAGGAGAAAACGCATCTCAAGGCGCATCCGGCCAGGGAAACGGCGCAACCCAAGGCGCATCCGGCCAGGGAGATGGTTCTTCTAAGGGATTGCCTGGCCAAGAAGGGAATGCCCAGAGCCGGGTGCAGCAGGTGGATCAGGAGGCCTATGGGGCAATCTGGGAAGCTATTATGGAATATAACGGGGGCGTATACGAAGGGACGGATGAGTATGACATTGCCTGCTGCAGCTTTGCCAATCTGGAAACAGAGTCTGCGGCGCCAAGCATAGGCAGGACAGACCCAAGGGTCACTTATTATGGGTGGGCGTATTTTGGAGAATACAAGTTTTTTGAGACGAGGATAGAGGAAGTCAGCGCCTCTCATAGCCCGGTTGCGCTGACCTTTCGCCTGGACGAAGAGGAAGGATATGTCTTGGAGGAATACTGGGAGCCTGCAGATGGAGAAGACAATGAGCGGGATATCCGAGGGAAATTCCCCCCTTCCGTTGCGGAAGACGGCTTGGACAGCGAAAAATTTGTGAGAAGGCAAAGCCAGGAGTGCTATGAGCAGGCCATTGCAGGCGTCCAGGCGGATACGGATCCCATGGTGGAGCGCCTGTTGGATATTATCTGCCAAAAGCCAGGCGTTTCTCCATCCTCAGAGGGCTCTGCCGCCCTGTCTTCGAATCCCCAAGATTATATAGACTTCCATATCGCAGAATATTGGGAGCTGGGTTATTTTGGGGATGAAACTTTGAAATACTGCCTGAAACGCTTCCACCGAGGCGAGGAGACCGGGCTTCAGGGACATATCATGGCGCATGCCTGTGAAGATCTTCTAGAAGAACGGGGATGGGAAATCCCGCTGAAAGCATCGGAGGCTGCTACTGGGCAGGAATGGTACGATGCCTTGAAGGCGGAGGCGGGCAATTGGGGGGAGCGGGAAATTAAGGCGGAAGATGAGCTGCCCCTGTCCGTCCTCAAAATAGGCATTCCAATAGAAATCATGGGAAATGCAGGCTGGATTCAAGACCGGAAAGCAATCCCGTCAGAGGAAGGCCATCTGAAAATCCAATATGAAGACACGATCCTGGAAGGGCAATGCACCTTTTGGGCTGCGAAGGGCGAGGAGCTAGGCTTGCCCGACATAAAGTATGACCCATCAAAGGAAGAGACTTGGGGAGGGGCGGATGCCCATGGGGAATTTGTGGAGGTGAGGGTTCAGCATACAGAAGATCATATGCTGGCCAGCTGGGAATATCAGGATTACAAGTTCGCCCTTACGGCAGAGGTGCCGCAAGGGCAGATGGATCGGGACGTGGTCGCAAAGACGGCTTTGAATATCATCCGGCAGCTGGAATAAGCAAAGCATTTGTCTCTGGCGGTCATTGCCGCAGGCAGAGCGAGCGGTATTTTTTGGGGGTCACCCCTTTGTATTCCCGGAATTTCCGTATAAAGTAGCTGAAATTGTCAAACCCTACAGAAAGCGCAATGTCGGAAATCGTAAGCTGGGATTCAGACAGCAGCTGGCAGGCTTTTTCCATTCGGTATTCGTTGAGGAAGCCAATGGGTGTTTTCCCAATTTCCTGCTTAAAATAACGGCAAAAATAATTGGGGCTCATATAGCATATATCCGACAGGGCTTGCAAGGGGATAGGCTCTTGGTAGTTCTGGTGGATATAGGCAAAGATCGGAAGAGCGTCGTG
>CAOKUK010000047.1 GCA_948472595.1 uncultured Eubacterium sp. | reverse complement strand
ACGCTCTTCCGATCTTGGGCGTGGAGCCATTGGGAAGGTTCTTCACATCCCCAGAGGGCGTAAAGCAGAATACCGCATCCGCAAACAAATCCAAATCGCTCTTTAAAAGGTTCATAAATTCCCGGTTGTCAGACATATCCCTCTGCCATTCCAGGATTTGCTTGAGCCAGCTCAGCTTCGCCTCCTCCTGGCTCTTTTCCGAGACTTTATTGCCATTGGAGGCCTCCTTGTACTTCCAATGGGCTGCAATCCCATACTCTGCCGTGCGGTGCATGTCATAGGTGCGGATTTGGATTTCAAAGGGCTGCCCCGTAGGCCCAATCAAGGTGGTATGCAGGGACTGGTACATATTGGGCTTTGGCATGGCGATATAATCCTTAAAGCGCCCCGGAATCGGCTTATATTTCTCATGGATGACACCCAGCACGGCGTAGCAGTCCATCACAGAACGCACCAGAACCCGGATGGCAAACAAATCATAAATCTGGTCAAGGGTCTTATCCTGGTTCACCATCTTTTTATAGATGCTGAAAAAATGCTTGGCGCGCCCGTCTATGGACGCTTGAATCCCTGCGCTGCTGACGTGCCCCTTCACTTCCTCCACCAGCTGCTGAATGTATTCCTCCCGCACGCTTTTGCGGACGGCCACTTTCTCCACCAAATCATAATAGGCTTCCGGCTCTAAGTACTTCAAGGACAAATCATCCAGCTCAATCTTCACCTTGGAAATTCCCAGCCGCTGGGCAATGGGCGCATAGATGTCCATGGTCTCCCTTGCCTTTTCCTTCTGTTTCTCCGGCTTCATGTATTTCAAGGTGCGCATATTGTGGAGGCGGTCCGCAAGCTTAATCAGGATGACCCGGATGTCCTTGGCCATGGCCAGGAACATCTTGCGCAGGTTCTCCGCCTGCACCTCCACCTTATCCGCCTTATAGGACAGCTTCCCCAGCTTGGTGACCCCGTCCACCAAGAGGGCCACCTCCTCGCTGAACTCCTGGGCAATCTCCTCCTCCGTCATGACGGTGTCTTCCACCACGTCATGGAGGATTCCCGCCACAATGGTCTCCTTATCCAATTCCAATTCCGCTAAGATAATGGCCACGCAAAGGGGATGGATGATATAGGCCTCCCCAGACTTGCGCACCTGCCCCTTATGGGCCTCGTCCGCAATCTTGTATGCTTTCTCAATCAGGGAAATATCCGTAGATGGGTGATACCTCTTCACGCTGGCAATCAATTCCCCATACAGGCTCTCCGGGCTCACAAATTCCTTCGTTGGCTTAATATGGTCCTTTTGCATTGCAATCTCTTCTTGCTCTTCCCATTCAATCTTTTTCATATCTTCCATAGGCATTTCTCCATCTCATAGCTCTCCCGCTGTTATCCTCATTTCATTTTCGTAATAAGCTACATTATAATACATTTTTCTGAAATTGCAACGATTTCTTGTATCTTTGCATGGTTTTTCCCCGAATTTCCACCTCCTCCTGCCAGGAGAAGCCCAATTTTTCGGCCAAATGAATGGAAATTTCGTTCTCCTTTACGATGAGGCAATTAATTTCTGAAAACCCTGTCTTCTCTCGGGCAAATTCTAAGATAGCCTGGCACAGTTCCGTGGCATATCCCTGGTTCTGGTAGGGCCTTCCCACCATATATCCCAGCTCTAAAATGGCTTCCCCGCAAAGGGTCTGATGCTGTATGCCTGCCCTGCCAATGATATTTCCAGTTGCCTTTTCCTTTGCAATCCACATCCCATAACCGTAAAAACGGTACATATTTTTGATATAGGCCTTGGTGTAGGCCTCTTCCTCTTCCCGGGGGTAGAGCGGGTCTATATAGCGGGTGACGCCCTTTCCCTGGTAGAGGCGGTACAAGGCGTCCAAGTCTCCCAGCCCTATTTCCTGCAAGATGCAGCGCCTTGTCTCCAAAACCGTCCAGGGGATGTTATGCTTGCGTTGGAGCGCCTGTTCCAAGAAATGGAAATCCACCTCATCAAAACCTTCCACCAGGATTTCTGGCTGGCGCAGAGACTGTGGGGGGAGAGTAGGGTTGCGGTAGCCGATGGCGGCGATTTCAAGGCCTTCTGCAAGGGAGAAGGTTTTGTCCGTGGCGGCAATGAGGAGCGCCTCCTGCAGAGGGATATGGTGCAGGGACAAGAGGGCGCACAAATCTTGGGGGGTGGATGGATGGAAGGCATCCAGTTGGATTGGCTGGGCGCCATAGCGGGGGAGGGTGTCCAAAAGCTCTATCAAGCCATCTTCCATCACAAAGCGTTCCAGATCTTGGGGGCGGGCAATATTTACGTCGTTTTGGGAAAAAAGGACTCCTTTTAGGGGCATGGGGGCACCTCGCTTTCTATTCTTTCTATTACTCCGGCGGTTAAATATCATCTTATTAGTATCGGAAAAACTTTCCATTAGAATTAGGGGCAAGGGATTCTTTTCCACCCCCAATGGACTATCCTGCGAACAAGCAGTGAAGGGAGAACCGTGGAGGAATGGATCTTGCACCAAAAAGACTGCCGCAAATACATGCGGCAGTCTTTTTTAACCTATTACTTCATGATTTTCTATTCCACAGCCTCAAATAAGCGCTCCAATCAGCGGATTCTTCATGCAAAGCCATTTGCTTTCACATTTCCTCTGGCATGATAAACGCCGCCACCAAATACACAATAATCCCTGTCGTGGTGCATCCCAGCAGCACGAACAGCAGGCGGATAATCGTGGGGTCTATATTCAGGAATTCCCCTATGCCGCCGCATACCCCGCAAATCACGCGGTTTCTACTGGATTTAAACAATCTTCTTGGTTCCATCGCAAACTCCTTTCTTTGCTCATTACTATCATTTCGCATCTCTTCATATTTTATTCTGCAAGGCCATATCGCTATGTCTCAGAAAAATGGACATAAATGGTCCCCATGCCGCACTCCACATTCATTTTCTTGCTGCCAGGATTTTTAATCTCTTTCTCGCCCGCAAGGCCGCTGTAGCTGCTGTCACCTACTTCTATGGTGCCTACGCCGCATTCCAAATCATAGCTGTAATCGGATTCTTTCCCCACCACATGCAGCTCCAGCGTGCCCATGCCGCATTCCATGGAGATTTCCTCCGCCTCTGCCTGGTTCACTGAAATCTCTCCCATTCCCACCTCCGCTTTCAGGGACTTTGCTTCCAGCGCATCAAAATGGCCGTTCCCGGCGTCTACCTCTATCTTCATTTTCTCTGTGGCTGCCATCCTTGCCGACGTTACGCACTCTCCCTTTTCTACCTTAACCTCTATCTCCTCCGCTGTCAAGGGCGCATCAATGTAAATGCTGCCGTTTTCCTGCTTCAAATCTACTTTTTTCAGGGAGAGCGTATCCATTGCCTGAGGCGGGATTTCAATGGAGATGTAGGTATCTTCTTTGCGCAGGATACGAGAAGCCTTTTTCTCCGTTTCCTCCACATGCAGGGTATCCCCATCCATGTACATGCGGATTTTATGCTTGCCGTCATCTTTTGCATATTCTGCGCATACGAAGATTTCCTCCTGGTTCTCCCTGGCGCTTTCCGCTATCACGACAGTGCCGTAATACGCCTCCACCTCTATGTTCTTAATAGATTCCCAAGGGAAATGGTTGGTCTCAGACGCCATATCCCCCAATCCCTCCATCGCCTCTGGTTCTGGAAATTGCATTTCTGCATCGGCAACTTCTGCGGCATAATCCGTTTCAGCCTCTTTCTCCATAGACACGGTAGAAGTGCTTTCCCTATGAAAAAATGGGAATCCGACTAAGGGGCCTATGGAATATTCCCCCAGCTCCACCTCCTCCCAGAATTCCGGGAAGCTAAAGCCAATGCCCATGCCCACTGCGCAGAATGCGCTGCCCAAAATGACTAGGACCAAGGCGATAATCAACGCTGCCTTTGTAAAATTCTTCATAGCCTCTGCTCCTTTCTGGAAAAGAATCCCCTCCACAGCCCCTGCACTGCCCTGCAAAACCACGGAAGCAGCTTACAGCATACCAAAAGGCAGAGAAGGGTGCACAGGATAGCCAATGCCAACACCAGCATCCCTGCGCCGCTCAGCGCAAACCCCACCGCAAGGCTCCCTGTGGCCATCTGTCCAATCCCAACGCCTAACAAGATGCCGCCAGAGATATAAAACGCCCCTGTGACGCATACGGCAGCGATCGCCAGGCCTATGACAGTGCCGCCTATCCCCCCAAGCACTCCCAGCCAGGCAGGGCTTGTCAAGACTGCAATCGCTATCAGCAGGATAATCCTGCCTATCTGGCTTCCATTATAGGTAGAGCGGCTGCCATTGTAGGAATAGGATGCATTGCCGCTTCCATAGCCGAAATTCTCCCCATTTTCGGCTGCGCCCTCGTAACTTTGCGGCCCTTCTGTAAATTCTTCCTGATAAGCGGAACTTTCCCCACTCTTCTTTTTCTGGCTATATTCCCTTTCTGCCTGACGGCCGAAGGGATCTCCTTCCTGGCCATGCTTTCCCTGTGCCTGATAGCCAGCAGGCTCCCCTTGGCCATGCTTTCCCTGCTCCTGATAGCCAAAGGGGCTTTCTCCTTGGCCATGCTTTCCCTGCTCCTGATAGCCAGTAGGCTCCCCTGCCTGGCCATACGCCTCCGAATTGGCAGGGTTCCCTCTTTCCCAAAATCCCTGCGCCTCTTCTGTCTGGCTCTGGGCAGGCCGGGCGGCCGGACCGATTTCCTGCCTATCTTGAAAGCGCGTGTCCATAAACCCATGCTCTGTATATTCCCCGCCGCCTTCTCCTGTCTCCATGCCCAAATCAGCCTTAATGGTGGCGGCGACCTTCTGGGGCGAATCCAGCTCCCGCAAAATCCGCTCTTCATTCTCCGGGCCTGCATCTTCAAAATAACTCTGGTAATAGGACAGGGCTTCCTGCTTCTCTTCCTGCGGTACATTTTCTAACAGCATTTCCAGCTGCCTCATAAAATCCTCTCTGCTCATGCCAACTCTCCTCCCGAAAATAACATTGTAATTTTAGAAGAATAATTCACCCATTCGGAACGGTACAGATTCAGCTGCGCCAGCCCCTCTGCTGTAATCTTGTAATACCTGCGGTTCCTGCCCCCGCATTCCACATCGTAGACCTCCAGGCAGCCGTCCTTCTGAAGGCGGCGCAGGACCGGGTAGAGCGTGGACTCCGACACTTCAATCGCCTTGCGCACATCCTGGGTGATTTTATAACCATATGTGCCCTCTTCCTCTTTACACACAACCGCCAGGACAATTGCGTCCAAAAGAGCCGCACCTGTGTTAAATACCATGCCATCACTCCTTTATCCTCTGCGAAACGAGATACTATTTTTTATCTATTACTATTTTATATTTAATACTATACACCGTATAATATTATTTGTCAACAATTATTTTTTAAAATTTAAAAAGCTGGGCAACTGCGTTCCCGCAGCGCCCAGCCGTCTTTCTGTCTTTATTCCCAATCCAGCAGCGAAATGTCCACCTGGAACAGATGCTGGACGGTTTTGTTATAGGTTTCCGCCATACCATGATACTCCCCATAGAGTTCCCGGTTATGCCCGCCCAGCAGCAGATAGCTGTTGGCCATGTCAACCCCATATTCCTCCTGCATCTTTTTTGCCGTCTCCTGCAGGCTTGCCATTAGGCTTTTTTCCGCCCGCTCCTTTAGGCGGTACCTCTCAGATGCAGAATTGGCCTGCCCGGCCTTCAGCCTTCCCTGCCCTTGGATGGTGATTGTGGCCACAGGGGCGTCCCCTTTCTTCTCAATCTGGCAGGATACTTGAATGTTCCTGACCTCCAGCACCTCGTCCTCCACAGGCTCGCAAATAAAACGCTCTAAAAGACCCTGAGCCAGGAAGCACTCCATTGCCTCTTTTACCGTGACTTTCCCCCGATAAGCAAAATCAGAAACCACTGCATAGGCTGTAATGGCAGGCCGCCCCCCGTTTTCCGTCAGGACGGGGAGCAGCAAGAGCTCATCCTGGTTGTGCCACTGGTTCATCAAATCCCCCATGGTGGCAATCTTGTTTTGCTTGAAATCCTTCTGGCTCTCTAGCATCTCCTCCAGGTACTTGCCCATAGACCCCTCTGTCTCGCTGGTCAGGCTCAGGATTTCCGCAGCAGACCGGCTGCCCACCAGCAAGCTGGTGTTCCTTGCCGAGGCCTCCCGCTGCTCCCAGGACTGCAGCAGCGAGCGCAGCATATCTTCTTGCCCGAACATATCCTCCCCCAGCACCACAGCCTTCATATGGTTATAGTCCAGCAAGCGGTTTGTGTTATTTTCATAGGACTTTTCCACATGGTACATATCCTGCCCCTCCAAAGACAGCGCCATGGGGGTATCCTGCGTCTTTCCTTTTTCAGAAATCTGCGCCAAATCCGGAAAATCAAAGCTTACCACCAGGCTTTCCTTCCCTTCTTGCAGGTCAATCCCTACCGCCAGCGGAAAGCTGCGCTGCTCCAGCTCCGTGGAGGAGCAGCCGCAGCAAAAGGCCAGACCTGCCAGAAGTGCCAGGCAGGATAAGGCTTTTGGATTCCCATTTCTCCTTCCTGTCATGCGCCCCCTCCTTCTCCCTTACGGGCTATGCTCCCATGCCGCACCCAATCAGCCAGCAGCAAAACCAGCTGGATTGCCAAAAGCCCCGGCAGCGCAATCCACATCTGGTAAATGCCATACGCTTCCTCCAACATCCTGTTATGGAAAAATGCCAAGGCAATGAAAAACGCCAAGGCCGACGCGGCGCACAGGCTCCAGCGGATGCCTGCCTCGCGGAACAGCTCCTTCAACACCAGGGAACTCTGGAACATCCCCGTATGCAACAGGGCAAAGAGCGCAAAGAACCACACGGAAATCATCACCACGTCTTGCCTGGTGAAAAAGCCGCCCGGCAGGTTTACCATGCTCATCAAAGTGATGACCGGGCGCTTCAGCACGCCCATGGCATTCGAGCCGAAGACCCCCAACAGAATCAAGTAAATCACGCCATCCAAAAAAGCTGCGCCCACCATGGCTGTCCGGGCGCAGGAGGCCAGTTTCTTCCCATCCCTGCAGAAGGGCTTCAAAAACAAGATCCCTGTCAGAGGCAGCAAAAATACCCCAAAAGAAAGGCTCCCCTTTAGGATATCCCATCCATTGGAATAGACGATAGGCGCCCAGCGGTCTGTATCCACCTTCTGCAGAGCCAAAAACAACATCACCAACAGAGGCACTCCCAGAAACCAAAAGAGAATCTCATACACCCTGGCGCGCCCTTCAATGCCCCGCATGGTCCCATAGGCCGCCAACAGAGCCAACAGCAGGCAGACCTCCCAAAACCCCCCTTCCGGCAGCATCCAGGCGAGCACAAGGGCGCTGGCCTGGTACAGCACATACCCGCAAAGAATAATAAAGTAGAGAAAGTAGAAGACCATAAAAAAATCCGCCGCATACTGCCCCACCGTCTGAACCATATACTGGTAATAATCCCCCTTCATGCGCTTTAGGCTGGCTCCCATGCAAAGGAGCAGCAGGCACCCCCCAGCCGTCCCAAACAGCAGGCAGAAAATCCCATCCGCCCCTGTCAAAGACGAGAGGAGCCCCGGCATCATCAGGCTGCTCAGCCCAAATATATCCAGCACCAACAGCCGCCGAACCTGCCGCATCGATATTTTCCAATTATCTGCAAACATTGATTACCTCCCTTTCCGTCTCAGCCTGGTGCGCGCCCCTTCCCGGGTATATACCGGCCGCTTTTTCAAGAAATCCAGGGGCAGGCGCAGGAAGGTGTCCCGCTCGTCCTGGTACCCGCTCAAATCTGCGCCCACAAAAGGCGACAGATAGGGAATCCCAAAGCTTTCCAGATGGGAGAGGTGGATGAGCACGCCCAAAAGCCCCACTAGGAACCCAAAGAACCCCAGCCACCCGCACAAGAAAATAAACACAAATTTCAAAAGGCGGAAGGCCGTGGCGAATTCCTCATTCGGCACCGCAAAGGAGCAAAGCGCCGTCAAGGCCACCACAATCACCACAATGGGGCTGACAATATTGGCGTCCACAGCCGCCTGGCCGATAATCAGCCCCCCGACAATCCCAATGGTGTTCCCATTGGCTCCTGGGAGGCGCACCCCTGCTTCCCGCAGCAGCTCAAAGGCAATCTCCATCAAAAGCACCTCCACAATGGCCGGGAAGGGCACCCCCTGCCTGGCCGCCGCCAAGGACAGCAGCAAATCCGTAGGCAATATCTGGGTATGGAAATTCGTCATGGCCAGATACAGCCCTGGGAACACCATGGCCAAGAAAGAAGCCAAGTACCGCAGCGCCCTGGTGAAGGACGCAATCTCCCAGCGGCTGTAATAATCATCGCTGGTCTGGATAAACGTGTTGTAGGTAGCCGGGAGCAGCAGCGCCACGGGGGAATTGTCCGTCAGCAGCACAATCCTCCCTTCCAATATCGCCATGGCTGCCCGGTCAGGCCTCTGGGTCGTCTGGAACTGCGGAAAAGGGGAGTACTTCCGCTTCTCTGCCAGCTGCTCGATAATTCCGCTGTCTAAGGCGCCGTCAATCTCAAAATCCCCAAGCCTTTGCTCCACCTCTTCTAGCACCTCCGGGTAAATCAAGTCTTTCATGTACACCAAATCCACATTCGTATGGGTCCTGCGGCCTGCAAAGCTCTCCTTTACCTTCACATTGGGGCTTCTAAGCCTCTTTCGGATTAAGGCTGTATTCAATTTGATGGACTCTGAAAACCCCTCGTTGGATCCCCGAATGACTTTTTCAGATTCTGTCTCATACACGCCCCTGCCCGGATATCCCTTATCTGGGATTTTCAAGGCCTTCCCATAACCCTCCAAAAACACCAGCGTATCCCCTGTCAGCATCCCCTGCGCCGCCTCCTCCATCGTAGCGAATGGCTGCGCATCGGAAATCCCCTCCACATTCCGCTTTACATAGCCTGCCAAATCCTCCTCCGGCATCCCCTGCAGCGTCTGTAGGAACTTGCCTACCGCAGAGTCGGTCCAGTCCACATTGCTCAGCGATACCTCAATGTAGGCGATGTAGCATTCCCTTCTCCCCTGCTCCCCTACCCGTATCCTCCTCCTCTTAATATCTGCACAATCTGAGAACATTTCCTCAAAATTCTTGATGTTCTCCTCGAAATCCTGCGTAATCTGAACCGCCATACAACACTCCTTCCAAATGGAATTTCCCAGAATCAAATACCCCGCTGCAGGCAACGGAATCCTTGACCCTTGCGGCATTCGTCAAATATCCATGCAAACATGGCTATTTTCCTCATTGCTTGCGGGAATAAAAAAAGGATAACGCTAACGTTTATCCTTTTTATGCTCATTCTTATATTTTCCCAAATTTTCCCGTCTCTATTCCATTTCCTGTATCATATTTTTCATGGCGATTTCTTGGTTCATCACATGGCGGCGGGTGATTTCCACTACGGTCTCCCGGTCTTTGCGCTTGAGCCCCGCATAAATCTTTGCATGCTCCTCAATCAGCTTGGGGTAAAGTTCCCGGCCTTTCAGGTACTCCACCCGGTACCGATACATCTGTCCCCGCAGGTTGTTCAGCATGTTCACCAGCTTAGGGTTATTGGAGGCCTGGTAAATGGCGTCATGGAATTCCACGTCTGCCTGGGCGACCTCCTTCACCTTCCCTTCCCCGGCTCTTTTCTCAAAATTCTTAAGAGCCACATAAATCTTCCTAAGCCCCTCCTCCGCCATGTTGGCGCAGGCAAGGCCTACGGCCAGCTCATCTAAGGCCCTGCGTATCTGCAGGACGTCCTCCATTTCCTTCTCCGTCATCCTGGCCACCTCCGCCCCCCGCCTGGGCACTGTCACGGCCAGCCCTTCCAGTTCCAGCATCCGGATGGCCTCCCGAATCGGCGTGCGGCTCACCCCCAGCCTGTTGGCCAGCTGCAGCTCCATCAGCCGCTCCCCCGGCTTTAGCTCCCCTTTGAAAATCGCTTCCCGCAGCGTCTGGAACACCACGTCCCTAAGCGGAAGATAAGCATTCATATTCAATGTCAGCTTGTCCATAGCCGCCTTCCTCCTAATCCCTAGATTGCACATTAAAAATATCTGTCAAGTAAACCTGCTTCGCCTCATCCATTTCCAATAATTTCCCATAGGCTTTCCGAGCCTGTTCCTCTCCCTCAAACAAGCCGAACACCGTAGGGCCGCTGCCGCTCATCATGGCATGCAAGGCGCCCTCCTTCATCATGGCCTCCTTTATCCGGGCTATTACCGGGTAGGCGGGGATTGTGACGCTTTCCAGCACATTCCCCATATAGGAAGCCGCCATAGGCAGATTCCCCTCCCCAAGGCTTTTTATCAGCATGTCTATCTGGGGGCGCTCCAATTCCCCATCCAGCTTCAGGTTCTCATACACGAACTTCGTGGACACGCTGACAGGGGGCTTGGCTATCAGCACATGGCAGCCCGGCATCGGCGGCAATGGGCTGAGCCGCTCCCCTATCCCCTCCGCCAAGGCCGTGCCCCGCAGGATGCAATAGGGGATATCCGCACCCAGCTTCACGCCGCGCTCCATCAGCTCCTCCTTCGACAGCTTCAGATGGTACATCCGGTTCACCCCATAGAGGACAGCCGCCGCATCGGCGCTCCCCCCAGCCATGCCCGCCGCCACCGGGATGCGCTTCTGCAGCTCAATGAAAAGGCCGCCGGGCAGGCAAAACTCATCCATCAGCAGCTTCGCAGCCTTGTAGGCTAAGTTATTCTCGTTGCCCGGAAGGTAAAATAAATTGGTATTAATCCGAATTCCCGGAGCCTTTATCTTTTTCAGCAGGATGTTGTCATATAGGCCCACTGTCTGCATGACCATCCGCACTTCGTGGTAGCCATCCTCCCTGCGCCGCAGCACGTCAAGCCCCAGGTTCACTTTTGCATATGCCCGCAATCTCATTTCATACATCGCTCTTCTCCTGTATTCTGTATACACTGTGATACTTTTAGTTAAACATTTTTCTTGGGAAATGTCAATAAATCCGCCCAGGCTTTTTCATCCGTGTTAATTTTTTCCTCTGCCCTCCGATATATATAGTGAAAAATGTTATGGATAACCAATATTTTCGCCAAGGAGGGACAATTATGAGCATGGAAAGTGTTAACAATAACGTAAGCAGCACAGCCGCTTATACTGCTCCTGTACAGCAGGCAGCCAAGGCCGCTGAGACTGCGAATGCGGCTGCAAAGGACGATTCCAATAGCTCCGCCAAGAAGACCGGGGTTGTGTATGAGAAGGGCACGACAGCCACAAGCGGGACATATTCCAAAGACGCTATCGTGGCCAGGATGAAGCGGGACACTGAGACTAGGACCGCACAGTTACGGAGCCTGGTAGAGAAGCTGATGACCAACCAGGGCAATAAAATCGGCCAGGCAGACAGCATGTGGCGTTTCCTTGCCAGCGGCAATTTCACCGTAAGCCCGGAAGTGAAGGCACAGGCGCAGGCTGATATTGCAGACGATGGGTATTGGGGCGTGGAGCAGACCTCTGACCGCATTGTGGAGTTCGCCAAGGCATTGACCGGCGGGGACGCTTCCAAGGCAGAAGAGATGCGCGCCGCTTTTGAAAAAGGGTTTAAGGCCGCCACCAAGTCCTGGGGCTCCTCTTTGCCCAGCATTTCCTCCAGGACCTATGACGCAGTCATGGAGAAATTTGACAAATGGGTAGGAAAGACCGATACGGACACAGAGGAATAACCTTCCAAAATGGCAATCCGCCAGAACATAGCAGAAAGCGGGCAAGGAGTTTTTGCAGTCTAACAAAAGCTTCTTGCCCGCTTTTTCCGGCGCCGCCTTTCAGACCTTCCCGGCCTGGGCAGCCTTCCTGCCAGACAGCCTAAGGGCAATCCTCGTGACAAAATCTGTATACCATCCCGCAAATCCGCTCTTTTCCACAAACAGATAGCTCCCCTCCGCAAGGGCAACCCCTGCCAGGATGTCAATGCACACATGCTGCTTGGTGGTGACTGTGGATATGCAGACACAGGCAGCCAGAACGAGCGATGCCGCCTTATACCATTTGGGCACCTTCGGGTTCTCCCTTACGGCAATGAAGCAAAACCAGCTGACCAGGCAATGGATGGAAGGGAACAGGTTGTCCGCCGCATCCATACGGTACAAGACGCGCATTAACTCATCCCACAGGGAATTCCCCATGACAACGCCCCTGGTATTGGTCGTAGGGAGCAGCAGGAAGCAAGCCAGGCACACAAGCTTGGAAAAGAAGTCGGCGCTCATGAAGCGGAAGGCTCTCTCCCTCTCCTGGCGGCAGCCAATCACATAGTTGATAATCCAAAAGACATAGCAGCCCAGATAAACCGACACTGTCCATGGCATAAAAGGAATCCAATCATCCAGGCGGTTCGAAAGGTCAAAATGGAACCATCTTGTCGTAAACAGCCTCGATCCATTATAAGCTACGGTATTTATCACTAATGCAAGGACAATGCAAATCCACATAATCCTTGGCACAATCTCACGTTTCTTTTGCATACTACACTCCGGGCCTACTATTCTGCCATTTCCTTTCTATTGGGAATTTTATTGCATTATAATCCTACTTTCCCGAAAAGTCAACCATTTTCATATATTTCGACATCATGCAGGCGCCTTGTGCCTTCGTCTTTCGGATAAGGTGCAGATTCTCCATGGAAATCCCGCCGATGGCATAGACCGGGATGCGGACGCTTCCGCAGGCCTCC
>CAOKUK010000046.1 GCA_948472595.1 uncultured Eubacterium sp. | reverse complement strand
CTTGCAATCATCTTTGTCATATGGTAGCATAAACTATACAGTAACTGTAAAGTCAGGGGGTTTCGGGATGAAAAATAATAAATATTTATATACCACCGGGCAGTTTGCAAAGCTCAATGGGGTTAACAAGCGCACCTTGCACTATTATGATGAAATAGGGCTGTTTTCGCCTGAGTTGAAAGGAGAAAATGGGTACCGATATTACACCTGCTTCCAGACGGTGCAGTTAGAGCTAATCCTGACATTAAGGAAAATGGGATTGTCCATTGAAGAAATCATCCAGTGCCAGCGCAGCCCTTCTGGAGACTCCCTTGCAGAGCTGATTGCCAGAAAAAAGCATCTGATTGACAGATCCATTCAGGAGCTGCTGCATACAAAAAATTTTCTGGAACAGAAATCAGAGAAATTTGCCTTGGGACTGGCAGCGGAACACGGAAAAATAGAGATGGTTGCGCTTCCCAAACAGCGTATTTTGCTAAGCGGCCCAATCACAGGCGCATATGACGACGATGACTTTGCAGTCGCTGGGAATTTTTCCCTGCGGCTGAAGTCGGTATTCGGCCTTTATGATAATTTTGGGAGCCGGATTCTGGCGGAACAGATTTTAATTGGGAATTACCATGGCTACGACTGCTTTTTTGCCTATGGAAGGGAGGATATAGATATTTATGACACAATACGCCCTGCCGGCATGTATCTGCGAACTTTTTGCATCGGCGGCTGGGATAGGCTAAAGGAGGTGTACCGTATGATTTGCAGTTTTGCACAAGAGCATCGTCTGGAATTGTTTGGGTATGCCTATGAGGAAGGGCTGAACGAAATGTCTCTTAAGAATCGGGAGGATTACATTACGATGATTGCAGTCGGTTGTAAAAGCAAGCAAGAGTTTTGAACATCCAAGCTTTCCCAGGCCTTTGCGCCGCCGCTGCGCCTGCATTTGGAAAGGGGCGCTCTCAGGAGAAATGGCTGAGAAAGCGGAGACGCTTTAGGGCGCTGGCTTTTTTGTCAGGAGCTTTTCGAAGATAAGCCCGACAGTCATCCAAAAGGGGGCGTAGTCCAGCCGGATGACCCCATGGATATTTGTGCGGGCTTTGCTGTAATCCCAGGGGCATATGTGGTGCTTTTTTAAAATGCTTCCAGTGGCATACTCGCCCAGGAAGATAAAAACGGAATAGAGGGCTGCCCGGAGGATGGCTGGGAGTTTTTTTAGGGCAAAGCACAGAGGCTTTAGGAAAGCTGCCATGCCATAAATGGGGAACATCCACAGGGAGGTCTGCCCCATCAATTGGAGCTCCCGCTTGCGGAAGGAGCCAAAGGAGGTAAAGAGGATTTCCAGGCACCAGCCTGTGAATCCGCATAGGATAAAATTTTTTCTCATAGCGCTAGTATGCCCTAAGGGAAGGGAATTTATGCACTGCAAAAAAGGATTGACGAAAGGTTCAAAAAGCATTACACTAGTTGAGGGGATAGGCAGCAAAAAGGCTGCAGAAATATATGGAAAGGAAAAGGAGCGGCAGTTATGAGGAAGGCAAGGAAAGCGGCAGTATTGCTGGCGGCAGTTATGGCAGCCATCTTATTGGGGGGGTGCTTTAGGCCTTTTGACGCCAGCGGCTATGTGAAGGCGTTGTTGGACAATTCCTATAAGGGGGATTCGCAGGAATTTTTGGCGCAGAAGATTGGCACAAAAGAACAGGCAGAGGATTTGTACAGGCAGGGAATTGACGCAGAGGTGAAAAGCCTGACTTCTCAGGCGAATGTTTCAGAGAAGTTAGAAGAAGAGTATCGGGCCGTCTTAAAGGACATTTTCAAAAACGTGAAATACACGGTAGGGGAAGCCACGAAAAAGGATGGCTCTTTCGAAGTGGTGGTGAAGTATAAGAAGATGAATATTTTCTCCACGGCCATGGAGAGTTTTGAAGCAGAGTACCAGTCTTACATTAACGATATTGCGGAAAAAGCGAAAAATGGGGAGGAGAGCCCGTCAGAGGATGAGGTCAGCGAGCAGATATTCACCTTGCTGAAAGATGCGCTCAAGGAGTCTTTGGGTAAGGTTTCTTTTGGTGAAGAGGCGTCCACCATTGTCCATGTGGAGCAAAAGGATAAGGTATGGATGCCCAACGAGGCGGATGTCCAGAACTTGGAAAAGCTAATGTTTGATATGGAAGCATTGGAGGAATTATGATAAATAGCATGAATGAAGAAGGAGGAGATTGCCGCTATGGCAGAGAATCGAGAATGTGCTGGCGCATCAACCTGCTCGAGGGAGAGCTGTGAAGGATGCCCCAGCAAAACAGGCGCTTCGCAGAGCATGATAGAGGAACTGAACCCTTTTTCCAGCGTAAAGCGGGTGATTGGCGTAGTCAGCGGGAAGGGAGGCGTAGGGAAGTCCTTTGTGACGGCTTCTCTGGCGGCTGCATTGCGCAGGCAGGGATTTGAGGTAGGGATTTTGGATGCGGACATTACAGGGCCGTCCATCCCGAAAATGTTTGGCCTTCATGGGCCGGCCGAAGGCACGGACATGGGCCTGTTCCCTATTCCGGGGAAGGACGGCACGAAAGTGATGTCCCTGAACCTTCTGATGGAGGATGAGGAAGCCCCGGTGGTATGGAGGGGGCCTGTGATAGCCAATACGGTGAAGCAGTTTTGGCATGACGTCTATTGGGGCGATTTGGACTATCTGTTTGTGGATATGCCTCCAGGGACGGGGGACGTGCCGCTGACAGTGTTCCAGTCTATCCCAGTGGACGGGATTGTGATTGTCACGTCTCCCCAGGAGTTGGTGCAGCTGATTGTGAAAAAGGCGGCGCATATGGCGGAAATGATGGATATCCCCGTGCTGGGGCTGGTGGAGAATTACAGCTACCTAAAATGCCCTGACTGCGGCAAGGAAATCAAGCTGTTTGGGGAGAGCCATGTGGAAGAGGAGGCAGAGGGGCTTGGGGTTCCCGTCCTTGGGAAAATGCCCTTAGATCCAGCCTATGCCGAGCTGGCAGATGCAGGCAGGTTCCATGAAATTGAAAATCCTTACTTGGAGGACGCATTGAAAAAAATTGAGAGCCTGTAGGCCTTTGACATGTGAAAGCCTTGTGGGAAGCGGATTTGCTTCCTCAAGGCTGTTTTTTTGGCCAATAATTTTGTGAGAAATTCCCAATTGATTTTTAGGCGAATGGGGATTACAATGCACTTACAGAACAAAGTTCTGAATTATATTTTCCAACCGCCGGCAGTTCTATGCCGGCATGACACATTCTATTTATTTCAGCATTAAGAGTTTTCTTAAGTCAATTGGCAGCAGTGTCGTCAATTACCAATGCGTGAAATGAGCAACACAAAGAGCCTGTGCAGGGCGAGTTGGGATGATTTGCATGAGGATGCAGAAAGCAGCGCTTTCCTGTGCTCCCCTGGGAAATAGCGCCAGGGCACATCTTTTGGCATGCGGATCCTGCAGCCAGGCAGGCGCATCATGGAGGAAAGGAGGGAGGGCATGAAAGTAATTTTCGAAGAGTACAGCGGCATTATCATTACGGCTTTTGCGATTATCGCACTGATTGCCGTGGTAGCGCTTTTGCTCGCAACAGACGGGCCGGTGCATAAAGCCTTTGTAGATTTGATTGGCAATCTGTTTCAAAAGGCCAGCGTGAAGTAGGAATCTTGTAGGCGGCAGAGGTGCGTGCTGTGCTGCCCGCAGCTTCTGCGTAGCGCAGCGCAGCATGTACAGTGTATGGCAGGAGGGTGTATGAAGTATCAGTGGGAACTGACGGAGGAGGAGTTTGGGCCATTCTATCCCTTTATTCGGGATCGGAATGTGACAGACATTGATTACAATGGGAGGGATTTGTGGATTGCGGATTTGAAGAGGGGGAGGTATCGGGTGAATGTGCCTGTGTCAGGGGAATTTATGGAGGAGTTTACCCATCGGATTGCCAACCGGGTCAACAAGCCATTTAACAAGACCAATAATGTGCTGGAGGCAGAGACGGATGCGCTGAGGATCAGCATTGTCCATGAATCGGTTGCCGTATCCGGGCGGAGCGTCTGCATTCGGAAATCGTTGCCGAAGGTGCGCCATACTGTGGAGAGCATGTTGGACAGTGATTATTGCTCCATTGAGATTTTGAGCCTTCTGATAAACTGCGTGAAAGCGAAAATGAATTTCGCCTTTTGCGGGGAGCCTGGGGTAGGGAAGACGGAGTGCGCAAAATTTTTCTCTCGTTTTATTCCGGCAAACCAAAGAGCCATAACCATTGAGGATAACCTGGAAATGCATTTCCATGAGATTAATCCGGAAAACGACTGCGTGGAGCTGCAGGTGAGCAAAGACTTAAGCTATACAGACGCCATTAAGCTATGCCTCCGCCAGAATCCCAAATGGATTATCCTCTCAGAGGCTCGTTCCACGGAAGTGCAGTATCTCTTAGAGCAGTGGTCAACCGGGGTCTATGGGTTTACGACGCTGCATTTGGATGATTTGCGGAACTTGCCGGATCGGATCATGAACATGATTGGGAGGTCTCGGGATGCAGACCGATTGGAGAATTATATCTATGAATTTATCAGTGTGGGCGTCTTAATCCGACAGCATGAGAATGAGTGCGGGCTTGTAGAGCGGTATATTGACCAGATGTGCTTTTATGACCGGTTCGAGGGGAAGAATGACATTTATATGCTGCTGGATGAAGGGAAGCTGGTTTCCAGGCTGATACCTGGGGATATTTTAAAGAGGCTGATGCGGGCTGGGATCACGGAGCCCTTCCAATGCGTGGAGACTTGCCCCTATGAGCCGCTTGATATGAGGTTTTTGCAGAATCTGGCAGATGCCCCATAAGGAATTGGGATGATGATAGAGGCGGAGGGCTACGACAGGAGGGAAATGAAGAGCAGAAAGAAAATGGAAAGAAAACAAAGGGGAAAAGGGCAATCATCTAAGGGAATTGGTTATCTTTTCCATCCTGGTGATTTGCAAAAACAGATAGACAGCTTTGGGTACAGCTTTTCCATGGGAAAGTATGTCCTGTTTCTTTTGGCTGCCATTGCGGGGGCGGTTGGCTGCGGCACGTTGTTTTCCCTGCGTTGGTATTATGTGGCATTGCTTGCAGCGGCTTGCGCCTTTAGCCTGCCGTTCTTGATATTGGATGGCTATAAGCAAATGTATGAGCACAAGCGTTTCCTGGATGTATCGGATTATTTGGAGCAAATTCTGTATTCCTTCCGTATGAGCCAGAAGATTTTAAGCGCATTGCAGGATACCCAGTCCTTGTTTGCGGAGGGGAGGATGCGCCAGATGATTGGGCAGGCTATCAGCTATATTGAAAAAGGGAAGTATGAGAGGGACTTGTATGGGGAGGCTCTTGGAATTATTGAGCAGGAATATGAGAGCAGCCGCCTGCCGGCAGTCCATGAATACCTGCGCACAGTGGAGAATAATGGAGGCGACTGCAAAGACGCCATAGATTTGCTGCTTCAGGATAAGGCCATTTGGACAGAGAATGTGATGCTGTTGCAGGAGGATAAGAAGTCTGCCAGAATCCGCGTGGTTTTTTCCCTGGCAGTCACGATGGCGATGGCTCTTGTGTTCCACAGCGTGTACCGTTCCATGCCAGAGCGCTACAGCATTATAGAGAACCCAGCCACTCAGATTAGCACCTTGCTGTACCTTTTGCTGAATGTTTGGATTTTCAGCAGGGCGAACCGAGAGCTTGCCGGGAGCTGGCTTAAGAGGGAAGAAGGCGGGGAGGAGCAGAAGCTGGCAAGCTATTACAAAATGGTGGCTTCCTACAATGAGAAGGCGGAGAGAAGGAAGAGCTGGTGCATGGGAGGGGCTTTTTTCCTGGGTGCTGCCCTGATAGGGATGGCGGGGCGCCATTTTGGGATGGTGGCCTTGGCAGGCATTGGCGTATTGCTGCTGAACCAGCATAAAATGGGATACCGTGTGGCTTTTGACCGGGTAGTAAGGGAGATTAACCGGGTTTTCCCCATGTGGCTGATGGAAATGGCATTGCTGCTGCAGGGAAATAACGTCCAGGTCTCCATAGAGAAGACCATTGGGCATGCGCCGGCAGTGCTGAAGGATGAGCTGCAAGAGATGTCCGACAGCCTAAAGAGGAAGCCGGACTCCATTGAGCCTTACTTAGATTTTTTAAGCCGTTTCCGCCTTTCCGCCGTGCTGTCTTCCATGAAGATGCTGTATGCGATTTCCGAGTCAGGAAGCGGGGACGCACAGTACCAGATTCGTGTGTTGGTGGAGCGGAATAGCAAAATGATGGATAAATCGGAAAAGCTCTCAAATGAGAAGAGCCTCGCAGGGATTAACAGCATATTTTATTTGCCGCAGATAACGGTATCCTTGCAGACGATGGTGAATATGGTAGTGTTCATGCTGATGTTCCTAGGGCAGTTGAATCTGTCATAGAGGAAGGGGGTCTATAGGGAGGGTGCATATGCTGCTGGATGGTTCGGTAGGAACGGATTGGGGAGAAAGATGGCCAGGCAAGGAGGAAGGATAGATGGGACAGGTGATAAAGGCTTATTTAGGCGTGGTTTTCCTTCTGCTTATGGGACTGGTGGGTATTGGCATTGTGGCGGCAGGAATGGAAGTGAATGCGGCTCGGAATTATCATGCAGATGTGATTGCAGAGATTGAGTGCAGCAATTTCCATCCAGCTGTCATCGATGCCTGCAAAAGCCAGGCGCAGGAGGCAGGGTATTGTTTGGAAGTGGAAAAGCTGGCTTACGATGCAGAAGGGAAAGAGCAGACGGCGGAGGTGGTGCTGTCATTTGATTATGCGATTCCCATATTAAATTTGGTGTCAGACCATAAGGTGCGGGGATTTGCAAGATAAGCATGGTTACCCGCAAGCGCATTTGGAAAAGAAGGAGGGGTGGCTGTGAGGGTCATTATGGAAGAATTTGGAGGGGCTATCGTATATGCCATAGCCGGAGGAGGGCTTATCGGCATTTTCTGTTGGGTTTTAAGCATGGCGGCTGGATTATGACATAGCATTGAGAAGAGAGAGGATGGAAAGGCGTATGAGGGAAATCATGGAGGAATATGCAGGCGTGTTATCTGGAGGGCTGGCAGCGGCATTGTTTTTCGGCATAGCCCTTGAGTTTGTCTTAGGAGGGGCAGGGCTTTGCCAGTTAGTGTTAGACTTTGCGCAGGGCATCTGTTAGGGGAATTGGGTATGAAGCAGGTATATAGGGAAATGGCAGGGATATTTTTATCGGGGATTGTGCTGGCCTTCGCATTGGCTTTTGCAATGGGCAGCGCATTGCTGCCGAAATTAGGGAAGGGGATGGATATTCCTGGAACGGACTATGGGGAATACCAAGATTTTGCCCAGACAAAAGCCGTATGCAAAAGGCGGCAGCCGAAAATTGTGCGGAAGGGATCCTTTCGATGCGAAGAGGGGGATGAAATCTTGCTTGCAAATATGTTTGAAGGGATAGACGCCGAGGGGAATGATCTGGGGATAGAAGTTATGGATGTCCTGGATGAGGGGGGAATCAGCCAGATAAAATGCTATCATAGGGGAGGGCATAAGCTGGTGGGTCTGAGGCAAGGGGCATACTTATTGGAGCTTCGGGCTGTGGATTGGGAGCGCAAGGCAACTGTGAAGAGGTTTGCTTTGCTGGTAGAAGGCAAAAAGGAATAGGAGAATTATGAAATACACAATATATGGAATATCATTGTCTGCCATTGCAATTTTAGTGGTTGCAGCTGTTATGGTATTTAGTGGGCGCAATGTGCGCAGGAATGAAATGGAGACAGCTTTAAATGCAGCCATAGAACAGTCTTTGAAACAGTTAGAATCTAAAAAGGGGTATGAGATAGGCAATAAGCAGGAATTAGTGGCAGACTTTAACCGAATTTTGTTGCTGCAAGTAGAATCGGACTCCGATTTGCAGGTGGACATCCTGACAGCAGATGCACAAAAAGGAGCGCTGGATGTGAGGGTCACCGAAACATATCGGAATATCTTAGGGCTTTCCGAAACAATTACGTGTAGGAAATCAGTCATTATGGAAGAATATGTTGAGAAAAAGCCTTATTTTATTGTGACATTCCTAGTAGAAGGGGAGGTCTACCATCGTTATACCATTTGCCAGGGAGGGACGGTAGTGACGCCAAAGAATCCCAACAGGGGGAGAAAACACTTCTCCTGCTGGGTGCGCCAGGGTGAGGATGCTGCCTGCGAACTGGATGAGTTGGAAGTGGAAGGGGATATAGTGCTGGAAGCGGTTTTCACGGGGTAGGCAGAGAGAATAGTGAAAGAAGGAATATTGTAATTGGAAGCGATTTTCATAGGGTAGGAGGGAATATATGTTAAAACATGCAATTTGTGCATTGCTGTCTTTCTCTCTTGCAATTGGGCAGATACAGGGAGGGTCGGCAGATGTATCTGTTGGCGCAGGGAGGCGGATGGCTCCGGTGTGCCTGGCAAGTGAGGAAAGCAGCGGAATGGATATTGAGGAAGCAAAGCAAGAGAACACAAAAAGAACTGCAAAGCCCAGGAATGCAGAAGAGGCAGAAAATGATGAAAGCATGGAAGAGGCAGAAAAACCTGTTAAAATAGGAGGAGTGGAACAGTCTGGGAATGCAGGAGAATCAAGGGATTTAAAGGGTACAGAAGAGGAAAAACCCGAGAATATGGAAGGTGTGGGAAAGTCCCAGAATGCAGAAAACGCAGGAAAGCCTGTAGATACAAAAGGAGCGGAACAGTCCGAGAGTATAGGGAGACCAGGGAATTCAAAGGGCACAGAAGGAAGAAAGCCAAGGGAGACGGGGGAATCAGAAAAACCTGGGGATACAGAGGAATTAAAAAAGCCTGGAGGTATAGAAGAAACAGGAAATCCAGGGGAGACAGGAACCACCATAGAAAAAGGCATAGAGAAATTAAAGCGTTTTCGGGAAAGCTATTTCCAACTCCAGAGAAAATGGGGGCTTTTGGAAGTTGAGAAGGAGGAAGACAGGGTATTCCAGACAGGCAGGCTGTTGGTGGAGGCAGAAGGGGAATTTCCTGCCTTAGGTGCAAAAGAGACGCTTGCATATGGAAGGTATTATGTCTTGCAATATGATACTTTGGAAGCCGTGAAAGCAGCTTATGAAAGGCTTCATGGGGACAGCAGCGGCTTTTTCTGGGTTGTGCCAGACATATTATATGGAAATCTGCAGGAAGCATGGAAGGAAAAATGGAAAGCCGAAGAGGAAACAGAATTTCGCATTGGATTCTTGGAGAGATGGAAGGAGCTTCTTTTTTCAGAAAATCTGGAAGGAATGGAACTGTGGGGAGAGGAGGTAACACAGCCAGAGCTTTACAATACAAAGGAGGAGTATTATGGGAAGCAGGATGACTGCAGGAGTAACAGCGGTTATTTTTATTTGTTTGTTCGGAAAAAGGAGGTAGAGTTTGAACAAGGAAGTTGGTATAAGGTGGAAATGAGCCTTCCTACCGTTTCTTCCTACCAGAGCCAGGCGATTGCCTGGAGGCTTCTCTATCTGAAGAAAAAGGTAGGCGGGATTTCCAATATTGCCAATTGGAGCTGGAGCAGTAAGGCGCCGTCGAAGGCAGACCCATATTCGTTGGAATTGGAGAAAGGAAAGTCCTGGGAAAAAACCAGGCAAAACGGAAGCGGAGCCAACCCGATTCTGAGGAACATGCCAGCAATCCCGGAGAATACAAACGGCTATTATTTTAAATTGTGCGGAAAGCTGCTGTATGATTATCCAGGGTATCAGATGGTATTGGATGAGAGTGTCTATCAAGACTTGGATTTATTTGACATTGAGCCGGAAAATATGCAGATTCAGCGGAAGGACAATGTATTAGATCCAGACGAGAAATCCTGGACTGGCGATGGGTATTTTAAATTTGCTATTGATACGAATAATACAGGGATGACAAATTATGGGGAATCCCATAATTTCCACCATGCGGTGTTTGGGCTTTGCCTAAAGCCCAATCAATATACGGTGCAATATAAGCCAAATGGCGGCATAGGCACGATGGCTGACACAATAGCCTTATATGACAAAGCGTTTTCCCTGCGGGGCAACCAATTTCAGCGTCAGGGATATACCTTTGACGGATGGTCCACAAAGCCAGACGGATCAGGAAAGGACTATAAAAATAAAGAGTCAGGCCTTTTGAATTTGGCTCAAAAAGATGGCCAGGCGGTTTCCCTCTATGCCCAATGGAAGCCCAAAGTCTATAAGGTCACATTGAAAAACCAGCTGAAATCCCCAGAGTCAGCTGGAACCAAAACAATCTATGAGCGGTTCGAGGATGGCTGGTTTCTGGATGCTTCTTGCAAAGATTCCCTAAAGAATGCGAAGAAAACGGGCAGAATTGAAGTTCCCGTAAAAGATGGCTATGTTTTTTTGGGGTATTATGATGAGGCAGAAGGGGGAAGCAAAATGATTGATAAGGAAGGGAGACTGACAAAGAAAGGCACAGCGAATTACAAACGAATGGAGCATGGCACTTGGTATGCGCAGTATAAATATCTGGTGTCTTGCCAGGATTATGCAGACGTGCCATGCGACATCGAAAAGCCAGAAGGGGAAAAAAGGGAGGATTTGAAGGCTTTGGTAACTTATGAGGAAACATCCCAGAAGACGATAATCCAGATGAGCCAAGGCGGTTTTACGGTATCCCTTGCAGGAATGCCAAAAGGGAGTCAGATAGGGCTGTTTGTGTCTGCAAAAAAAGGAAGGTCTGTGTCTGGGTCTTCTGGGCAGCCTCCCAAAGCAACCCTATCCTTCATTCCGGATGAAGAGGCGGCTTATCGGCTTACCGTAATAAAAAATGGGAAAGAGCTTGTAAATCAAGCCGTTTATTTTAAGAATGGAAGATTTCGGGCATTGGTGAAGCTGGGTGTGCAGGAAAAGCGGAAGAAGAAGGGGGAAAATGAAACAGCATCTGGAGAAGAATGGGAAATTCGCACAGAAGAATACCCTTCTTACCGTTATGCAGGATGTTCCAGCGTGGAGAATATCCAATCGCCAGAAATCGTGTGCCGTTATTTTGTGTACAAACATGTAAATGTGGCCTACCATGGGAATGGGGCGACGGCGGGAAGGAATGTTATGGAATGCAACGTGCCTCTGGAGGCTATTTACCAAGTGCGGGAAAGCCCTTTTGTGCGGATAGAGGAGCAGAGAAAGGAAAGCCCTGAGGGAACGCCATATCCATGCCTTGTAAAGTACGCATTTCAAGGTTGGCGCCTAGGAGGTTCTGATGGATTAGGAGGGTTGTACCAGCCTAAGGAACAAAGAGAGATGGCGGGCATTTATGGGAAGGCCAAAGAGGAAAAATCTATTTCCTTCTCCCCATTAGAGCCTTACAAAAACTATGATATGATTGGCTTATCTGCAGGGACAGGGAATATGCCCGGACAGGGTTCTGGCATGTTAGTGGCAGAATACATTAATTTTATGGCAGAATGGGATGCATTTCCTACGATTGTGTTAAATCCAGAGGACAAAATGGAATTTTATGAAGGGGAGTATGTAACAAAGGAGGATTTAGTAGCTCGCTTAGCAGTCCATGATACGGAAGACAGCAAGCAGGCAGGCACTGATGCCAAGTTAAGCCAAAAAGTGCAGATTCGTAAAATATCTTATCCAGCTCCAAAGAACAGGAGCCAAAAGGATTATGTGAAAAAGTATCAGGAAGATGTGCCGGAAGGGTTCCTGTTCGATACATATTACCTTAAGCTGGAGGAAAAAGAGAAAGTTCAGGTGTCGGTGACATTCTCCGTAGAGGACAGCCGTGGAAATAGGACAGAGGAGGAAATCCCTGTCACAATTAAGTATAACAATTATCCAAAGATAGAGAGTGAGGATGTGTTCTATTTTTTGAAGGAAGAGGCTAACCGGGGAGATATAACGCCGGAATTGTTGATAAGCTATGCAAAAGCAGAGGACTTGGAGGATGGTGATATAAGCAGAAGGCTGACGTTGAAAGATTTTGAATCTGAGCCGCTTTCCATGCAGACAGAAACAAAGGCGGAATTTAAAGCAGTTTACCAGGTGACAGATAATTATAGGAAGACGGCCTATAAGGAAATTAAGCTGGTTGTATGGGATGAGGAGGGGGAAGAACAGGCGTTTCCGAAATCCTATGTCCGTTATATTTCCCAAGAGCATTTAGGAACCCTGGAGGAGCATTCAAAATGGAGGGAAACAGGCAATTTTGCTTACCTGCAGAACATGTTAAGCAACCAGGCTTCAGAAGAAACCTGGAATTTTTCCCACCGTGATGTTCTGGCAGCCCAGGAATGGATGACAGAAGGCGGGGATGGGAGCTGGAAGGCTGGCCAGGAAGCAAATCAAAAATTTTTAGAGAAGTTTGCATCTTGCCGGAAGTAGGATAACAGTGGTTTTGTGGCTGCAATCCCATTATCCAAAGTGAATGGGACTGCAGCCGCATTCCTTCTAGTGTCTTGTCTCGCTGATGATTAGCCGCTAGTTGACTGCTTTTTCTGCAAAGGAGGTGTCCACCAAGTCTTGGTAGGACGGCTCTTCTGTTAATTCTCCGGCTTCCGAAAGGATTTCTAGGAGCAGGCGGAAGCTGGATTCTTCAAATATCAGATTTTCTTTCCAGGTGTCCTGTGCATGGTAGCGACTGATAATGGCTGTGAGGGTGTCCATGTCTGTTTCTTTGAACTGGGGCGCAATGGCTTTGGCAATCTCTTCTGGAGTATGGGAGAGGGTATAGTCCATCCCTTTTTGCAGGGCGTTGGTAAATTTCTGAATGGTGTCAGGGTGCTTTTTCAGATAGCTTGCTTTTGCGCTGAATGCCGTATAGGGCACATAGCCAGAGTCAACGCCTAAGGAAGCGACTACATAGCCTGCGCCTTCCATTTCCAATGCAGTGGCTCCAGGCTCAAATTCAACGGAAAAGTCGCCTTTCCCGCCAGAAAACGCAGCGGCGGTGGAACCAAAATCAATGCTTTGGTCAATTGTAAGATCCTTGGCAATGTCGATATGGTTCTTTTTTAGGATAAATTCGAATACCATCTCAGGCATACCGCCAGTCTGCCCTAGCATGATGAACATATTTTCCACATCATGCAATTTCTCCCTGGAAGCCACGATTCTGTATGGATAATGGTAGATTCCCGTCTTTTCCACCAGCCCCA
>CAOKUK010000045.1 GCA_948472595.1 uncultured Eubacterium sp. | reverse complement strand
AAAGTCGATGGCATATTCTCCTCCTAAACACTCTGTATCTTGTAATCCCTATGCTGCCTACATCCTGGTCACCAGATGCTCCAGCATTTCTGACACCACATTGATGTAGCGGCTGGCTGCATTGTACGCATTCTGGTATTTAATCATATTGGTCAGCTCCTCGTCTGAGGAAACGCCGAATACCTGCTGCCGGTTGTTGTCAATGCTGGCGACCTCTGAGGTGAGGCTCTCTGCCAGGCCATTGTAGACAGATCCTTTCGCCGAAAGCTCCACAATCATGCGCTCATAATATCCCATGAAATTACAGGGGGCTATATTATTGGCATTGACAATGTGTTCCTTTGAATTCCATACATCCACCAGCTTCTCTGCAATCTTCCCCCAAGCCGGCTCCCCATTGTCCTCCAGGTGCGGAATCCTGGACTCATCCTCTACCAGAGCCGGATTGACCAGCATCCCCTGGATGCAGTACATCTTCGCCGTGTCCGTGGCATCCTCTTCGTTATACACATAGTACATGGTGCCGTCCGTGGCCTGCACCTTGGTGTAGCGGTCTCATCCGCGCCTTACGAACAGCTCCTGCCCGGGCTTCTCGCCATCTGCACCTAAGACGGCGTTCTCCTCATCCCAGACCTTGACATTGTTGTAGCGGGTGCCGTCTATGCCGATAAAGCTGGCTGTCGTCGTGGGGCTTAAGACGTCATTGATGGCCGTGACAATCTTATGCACCAATTGATCCAGCTCTGCCTGCCCTGCCATCATCACAGACATGCCTGCCCCATTGTTGTATTCGTCTGCCGTAAGGCCGCTGACATCCGTGTAATTGGCAGCCCGATCCCCTCTGGCCAGCACCAGAGCCTTCAAGCGCCCCACATCCGTATTCAGCTCCGAGGAAATATCCACGCTGAAATTGAATACATCCGTATATTGCTCTCTCCCCATGTCGGACAGCTGCGGCCAAATCGGATTGACGAACCCAGTCACCGGATCTTCCATGCCCTTAATCTTATATACGTATGCATCATCCACAAACTCAATATTTTCCAGCCTGACTCGGACAGCGCCGTCCACGCCTTCCGAAAAATCCACCTTTGCCAAGGAGGACAGCTCATCCAACACATTGTCCCGCTCATCCCGCAGGGTCATGGCCGTCTCAATGCCGGCGGACTCAATCCGAACAATCTCTTTGTTGTAATCCACAATCTTCTGGCCCAGCTCATTGATGCGGTCAATCGTCTGGTTAATCTTAATATTGACTTTGCTCTGGTATTCCTTCATGTCGCTGTACATTTCGGATACCCTCTGGAGGAATAGCGTGCTCTTATTGACAATCATATTTTGAGAGACTTCTACCTCCGGCCCCTTCTCCATTTCCTGGAATGCCTTCAAGAGCTCTGTCAGGGTCTCTTGGAAAGTCTCGCCCTCTAACTCCTGGTAGACGTCTAGCAAGCTGTCCGTCACCTCGCCGGTGGCTTCATAAAATGCCTGCCTGCCATTTTCCGTGCGGTAATACCGATCCAAAAAATAATCCCTGGTGTGCACCACATCCAGGATATTCAGGCCCAAGCCTGTCTGCTTCTTGCTGATGGAGGCATTCCCAATGTTCAGGTAATCCCTGTCCGCAAAGAGGACCTGCTGCCTTACATATCCTTTTGTGTCTACGTTTGCAAGGTTATTCGCCGTCGTATTTAAGGCATTCTGGCTGTTCTGCAGGCCAGAGGCGCCGATATACAGGCTTCCCATTCCATTTGCCATATCTCTTAACCATCCCTTTCCTTTCGCTCAGGCACCCGCCGGGCGCAGAAGACATCCCTTTCGTTCTCCATCCTGCTTTGCCTAAAATTAAGCGCAATACGCCCGTGCCGCTGAAATGCCGTCCCTGGCGTATTGCGCAAATAATTTGCTGTAATCTGATTCTATTCTGCTTATTGCTTGGCGTCAAAGCCGCTGGCTCCCAGGATATCCCCCGTGTTGTTGGCGCTCTTGTCATAATTGGCCGTTGTAGGCGCCTGGCGCATGCTCTTGAACAATGTTATGTCAAACTCCGTCATCTCCATGGCATGCTGCAAAAGAGACTCGTTCAGCTCATTGAGCTGTATCATCTCGTCTAGGGTGGCGCGCAGCTTATCCTTAATGGCTTTCAGCTTCTGCTGCTCCTGAGGCTGCTTACTCAAAAATGCTATCATATTAGTGACCGTCAGCTCGCTGGGGTCTTTACTAAGTACGATAGACATGTCGTTGACAATCTCTTCTCTTTTCTTTTCCAGATTGATAAGGGTGCCGGTTACCTCCTGCTCCTGTTCTGTAATCTTCTCCAGGGCGGGGACATTCCCGTCAATGATTACCTGCCTCTTCTGTCGGGACAATTCGGTAAGACGTTCATATTCCCCGTTCTCCTTCTCTAATATATCCATAAAATTTTCCATTAAGCTGGCCATGCGGAAACCTCATTTCGATATTATTGGGATTCCCCCTCGGAATCCTGCATCCGGAAAAGCTATCTTATTGGGCTACGAATCCATGCCTTACCGGTATGCTTCGTATTTCTCCATCAACTTAGCAGCAAAATCTCCCGGCTCAACCTTATAACTTCCAGAAGCAATGCTGTTCCTTAATGGCGCGACCCTATCTTCCCTGATATCCGGCGCCTCTGCCACGGCCTGCTTTGCAATCTGATAATCATAGCCTCTGCTGGAAATCTGCAGCTGATCCCGCTTGTCTGCGTTAGCGACGCCTTTGGCTTTCGAAGGCCTGCTGCTGTTGTAGATTTGTGTGATTTGGTTATATGCTTCTATACGCATAAGGGGCATCTCCTTTCCTAATACCAGTGCAGGGGGATGCCGGCTCTGCGGCTCCGCAACTCCATTAGTATTGTGATTTTTGATTTGCTGTATACTTACCGTTGTATAACTTATTTATCGGTTGTTTAAAGGGAAACTTTAGAAAATATGAAAAAAAGAGGGAAGGTGCCGCCATGAAAAGAACCGCTCGGATGAATCATTGCCCCTTCTTCCGCGCGGTTCTTTCTGCGTAAATGCCTATGGTAAGCTTTATTGATAAATCATTTATTTCGCACTGCTTCCTGCTTTTTTCTTCGTAAGCACCAGGTATGCCCCTGTTAAGAATACGCCGGCGCAAAGCAGGTATCTGGCGTCGAAGGGGACGCCAGTCTTAGGCGTGCTGCTGCCGACCTGGGCAGTGCCCATGCTGCGGGAGGCGGAGGTTGTCGTCCTAGCGCCTGTAGCACCGCCTGTGCCTGTCTGTGTTGTGCCGCCCGTCCCACTCGTTCCATTTGTCCCATTCGTTCCAGTGGGATTGTTGTTGCCAGGCTTGGTAGGTTTCTCTTCCCCTGGATCTGGATCATCTTTTCCTGGGTCTGGATCCTCTTCTCCTGGGTCTGGATTCGTTGGATCTTCTGCGTCCAATGGGCTGAAAATGTACCCATTGTCATCTGCAAACTGCTCCGCCTGAGAGTCTCTATAGCCATAGATGACGTCCGGGATCCAGGATGACTGGGAGCCAATGGATGTGACGCTTTTTGGAATGCGGACAGAGCCAATACCGCTTCCAGTGAAAGCGTCCGCCTCTATGGTGGTGACAGAATCGTCTTCAATTGTCAGTTCATATACATAAGGGCAGTTGCTGAACGCCGCCGCTCCAATGGTGGTGATATTGGGGGAAAGCTCCAAAGAGGATTTCCCAATGGGGCAGTAAATCAGCTGTGTCAGAGACGCATTGTATACGGCGCCGTCATGGGACGCATAGCTGCCGTTGCCGCTCTCCACGTTGATTTCCGCCAGGTTGTCACAGCCATTAAAAGCGCTCATGTCCATAGAGGATACAGAAGCCGGGATTGTGATGCTGCTCATGCCGCTGCAGTTCCCAAAGGCTTGGGAGCCAATGCTGGAGACAGAGCCAGGGATATTCACGCCGGACAAGCTGCTGCAGCCGTCTAAGGTAAGCTCCGGTATGGAGGACATGCTGTCAGAAAGCGTCACGGAAGTGAGGCCGCTGCAGCCTGCCAAGACGCCACTCCCCATAGAGGTCACGGAAGAGGGAATGGCGATAGAGCCAAGGCCGGTGCAGTTATTGAATGCGCTGCTGCCAATCTCCGACACGGTTGATGGGATTGCCAGTGAGCCAAGGCTGGTGCAGCCGTTAAAGGCCTGCGCGCCGATATAGGTCACGCCCTCTGGGATCGCCACGGATGCCAAGGAGCTGCAGCCGTAAAAAGTCTCCGTGGGGATGGACGTGATGGCTGGGAGCTCCACATAGCCCAAGGAGCTGCAGCCATAGAACACGCCGCCGCCCAGGCTCACGCCGCCCCCGAAGCTGACGCTCCCCAATCCGGTACAGCCAGAAAAACTGTAATTGCCGATGCTGGTCACGCTGGCCGGAATCGTCACGCTGGAAATGCTGCCATTCCCGGCAAAGGCGTTATCTGCAATTGCCGTGGCAGTGGAGGGGATGGTAATGTTGCCGCCAGGGCCGGTGTAGCCAGTCACCACGGTGCCCTCCATCGTAAAGTCTGTCAAATCCGTAGCATTGGCCATCCGCACAGGGTATAAGGCGAAAGCTACGGCTAATGCCAATAGCATACTGAAATATCTGCCAAATCGTTTTTTCATCTCATTTTCCTCCTTGCATATCTATGGATTACTGCGGCGAAAGCTTTTTCGCCACCAGGAACAGCCTCCCGTCCTGCGTATAATTGTTGCAGGTAGAAAGGGTCAGCAGCTTATCCCCATAAGAGATATCCAGTTTCCCGCCCAGGACATTCATGCCCTGAATCTGTTCCCGATAGAGGTCAAAGGCCTCTTTGCTCCCAGCATTGATAAAATCATAGTAGTGGAAGCTGCCATTTCCCCCGTCAGCCGCATTTGACAGACATACTGCTATAATCTCATACTCTGCCCTCCCGTAGATGGTGTTAAAGGTCACGGCCTTATGCCCTTCCCAGTAGGCCATGTCCAGGTATTGCTCCAGGCCGCCGAACATCATCCCGCTCTTCATGTTGTGGCCATAAACAATCAGGTTATCGTCCTGCTCCTGGACATTGTTGCGGGAATCCAGGAAAATAGAGCCGTTGATATCCTTCTCGCCATTATAATCATGGTCTAAGTAAAAATCGCTGCTCTCTGGGACGGCTTGCATGACGGGGTAGTCAATCCCCGTCCCCTCCACTGTAATCCAGCCTGTGAAATCGGAATTTTTCTCGTACAGCTTCTGGAATTCCGGTAGGATGCCTGTATCCTCCTCAATTTCCAGGCCTGCGCTGTGCACTTCATTTTCCACCGTCTCCGTCTGCACCAGCAAGGGCTCCTCCCCTTCCTGATCCTTCCTTAAGACGGCAATGACCTTGGAGGAAAGCCAGTCAGAAGCGGCAGAAATGTCCTGCTCGCTCTTAAGCCGCTCCATCTCGCGAACCTTCTGCTGGTCATGGTACTCGCTGCCTAAGAATATCAAGAAGCACACAATGGCGCCAGCCATGCAGATTGTCCCCACCACTTGCCCGGGGGACAGCTGCTGCAGCCTCCTGGCCACTCGGCTGGAAAAGGTGTTCTTGGAAAGATTCCGATAATCCTCCACCATCATGTCCGAAAGGTACAGGAGGTAGTCGTTACCTACCGCCTCGCTCCGAAAATGGATTTTCCCTTCCCGGATTAAGGTGTAGAGCCGCTCCGCCACTCCGGTCTCATTGATATCCATTTTTTTTGAGATTTCTCTGATTTTCTCAATATCATCCAGGGCTTCCTGGTATTCCTTGTAGGAATCAAATTGAAATTTTCCAATGCAATAAATCCTGCCCATAATGGTACCAACTCCCTTCCTTCTCCTGTAATACTGTGAATATTTGCTTTATAACCGCTCCATACAGGCCAAAGCAATGAATGCTTTGGCCATATGAACATGATTCAAGTGTGCGAAACCCGCACTTCTATTTTTTAATGGTCACAGATTTTACAGCGGAATAGTCGCCGAAATAGTTCTTGCCGCTCACCTTCCTGTATGCCCGAATCCTGTAGAAGTACTTCTTCCCGCCCTTCAATTTCTTGTCCGTGTAGGAAACGCTCTTTGTGGTGGCAATCCGCTTGTACTTGCCATTCTTAGAGGTTGCCCTGTATACCTGGTAGCCGTCAGCCTTGCTTACCTTGCCCCATTTTACCACTGCCTGCTTGGATTTCTTGGATGCAGCGCTCTTAATCTTCGCCTTGGCCGGGCCTGTGGTTCCTTTGACGCTGGTAAATTCACCGTAATAATACTGCCCGTCATCGATGACAAATGCCCTAACGCGATAAGTGGCTGTGGTGGCTGCCTTCAGCTTGTTGGCCTTGACGCTGGCGGCAGTGCCTTTTTCTGCCCTTGCCACTGGCCGGTTGCTGGAATTGTACACGTCATAGCCGCTGACCACGCTGTTGGCCTTCCAGGAGAAGGTCAGGCTGCTGCTGCTGTACCCGGAAACCTTCACGCCTGTCACCTTGGGCACCCGAATCTGGAAGCTTACGGTCTGCGCTCCTGTGTAGTTGCCCATGCCCCGGAGGATGATGCTGGATTTCCCAGGCGTCTTGCAGTTCACATAGACAAGGCTATAATCCGTCCCCTCTGCCAAAACCTTGTCGCCGTCTGCGGTCTGCACCTGCACCGTAGGCTGGATTTCCTGGCCATTGTAAATCTGGTCTGCAATCTGGGACACTTTCGCCCTGGCAATCTGCTGCGGGCGGATTTGGAAGGCCTGCACCTTCTGGCCCTTATAGCGGCCCTTGCCCGTCACAATGACAGATGCATGATCCGGCGCAATGGTTGCGTTGATATTGTTGGCATAACTTACTTCATAGTCCTCCCCTGGGGTCAGCGCCTCCCCGCGGTATTCTACCCGGGCCACTACCGGCTCAATGGCATTCCCAGTATAAGGATATGATTCTGCCACGCCCACAACCACCGTCTCTTCCGTAAATTCCCGATCCCTGGTAATCTCAAACGTAATGCTCTTTGTTCCAATATATGATTTGCCGGCTGCGCGGATGCCTTCGCCTGTGCCTGTGATGGTGACTGTGCCCATCCCTTCCTCCACGTTATCGCCGTACTCTACCGTATAGTCCTCGCCTTCCGCCAAGGTCTCCCCTGCAAAGGTCACAGTCGGTACCGGGCGGATCTGCTGCCCGGTATAATCCTGGGTGGGGATTTCCGCTATGACTGCATTCTCCAAATTTCCTACAATTCTGAACTGCACTTCCAGCACGCCAGCGTAATTGCCCCTGCCAATCACCGTAGCTGTAGCGGTTCCAACATCTACATTCCCGCTGCAGTTCACGGTGTAATCCGCGCCCTCTGCCAAAGTCAGGCTGCTGCCCGGCTCATTGCGGAAGGACAGCGCAAGCTCCGGCTCCACGCTGCGGCCCGTATACTCCTGATCTGATGCGCTCAGTACCATGTCCTTGTCCGGATTGTCCGGCGTGCCCATATCCTTGGGCAAAATGGCAAAGCTCTTTGTGGCTGCAGCGATGCCTGCAAAGCTGTTCATGCCCGCAACCCTGACGGTCGCCGTCCCGGCATTCGTGTTGTTGCTGTACTCTGCCTGGAAATCCTTGCCCTCAACAAGCGGAATCGTAATCTCCTGGTTCTCTCCGCCTACAAAGGACACGGATACCTTTGGCTCATATGGCTTGCCATTGTACATTTGCTCCGGAATCTCCTCAATTATGAAGTCTCCCTCTGGAGGCACAATCAAAAACGCCACTTTTTGGCTTCCTGTATAATTGCCAATGCCCCGCACTTCTGCATAGCCCGTTCCCGGCTCTGTATTGTCTGTATATTCCCCGACTTCAAAATCCACGCCCTCTGCCAGCTCCGTGCCGTCTGCTGCCTTTACGGCAAAGGATGTGGTAACCGGCTCGCCAGTATAGAACACATCTGCGCCCTTTATGATAATGTCTTCATTTGCTCCATTTGCGTCGCCAAAGCTTTCCTTCTCAATGGTAAAAGTCGCTGTCAGCACGCCTTCATAGGTATTCTTCCCTGTCACGGTGATGGTGGGGGCATTTTCCCCGCTGTCTGCCGCTGCCGGAAGGATATTATTGGCATATTCCACATCGTAGTCATTTTCTGTCAGCGTAACCGTCTGGTTATTCTCCGTATAGGAAACCTCCACTGCCGGCCGCTTCTCTTGCCTGTTGTACACCTGCGCCTCGCCAGAAACCGTAAGCTTCATATTGGCAATGGAGCGAGGGATGATGTTAAAGTAGAACCATTTTTCGCCTGTATAGTTGGAATTGGTGCCTTCTGCATTCCCGCCGCGAATCAATACCGCCGCCTGATTCTCTTCCGTGGAAATCCCGGTGTTGTTCTCATAACGGACAATTTGGTAATCAATCCCCGGCTGCATCGGCGTCTCTCGGTTGCGCAGCAGCATCTGCGGCCCATTCTGGCTGCCAGGCTCTATGGCGCTCCCTGTATAGAGGTAATTATTCTCACTGCCCTCAAAGGTGCCGCCAAACTCTGCCTTCACATGATTTTCGGCATCCTTAGACAAATCCATTGGCGTAACCGTATAATTGATGCGGATGGAACCCCTGTAGTATCCTTTCCCGGAAATCAAAATTGAGGCTGCGCCTTCTTCTCCCACATTGATATTGTTGGCTTCCTCGCTGATTTCGTAGTCCACGCCCAGCTCCAAATCCTTAGGTTCTTCCCCTGTGCAGTAGAAACCAGATAAATCACGGAATACCATATCCGGATATACGCGCACGCCGGCGCCATAAGGAGCCACAAATTTATCTCCAGTCAAAGGCCGCAAAACAATGTAAGGCGGCTCGGCATCCATGCCCACTGACAAGTTGGCCATAATGCGGAAAGTCTTCTCCACCGTGCCTGCATAGTTGCTCTCCGGCACTGCCGTAACCGTTACCTTCCCATCGCCAATTTTGATATTGTCTGTCTCCTCGCCGTAAGATACCGTGTAATCTTTGCCTTCCTCCAAAACCACGGCAGTCCCGCTGCCTGACTTCCAAGTCACTGCCCCCTCTGCCACTTCCGGACGGATAGGATGGCCTGTATAGTCATAAATCTCCTCAATGCCTGCAATCTGGATTGTCTCATCCCCAATCTGCCTTGCATTAATCTGGAAGCGCTGGGTAAACTGCCCGCAGTAATTGCCGGAATAATTCCCTTCTGCATCCTTACGGGCGGATACTGTGGCAATGGGGAATACCCGCTCCCGCTCGCCGGTAGAGCCCTCTGCGTAAGTGTACACATCCACATTGTTTACTGCAGAAATCTCATAATCGTAATTCCCCAAGCCTGTGCCTGCCACCAGGCTCGTGCCGTCACAGCTAATGGCAAGCTCCGGCAAAATGGGGCTTCCTGTATATTCATAGCCCTCCTCTACCAGCCCGGTCACGGAAAGCAGCTCATCCTTGTCATCTCCAACAGCCCTAGAAAGATCCCTTTGGGCAATCTGGAACTCTGCCTCTGTGCTGTTCTTATAATCGCCGCCAGACGCGCCTTCGCTCAAAATCTTCACTGTGGCATGGGCGCCATTTAAAGTGGCATTCTCATTGTTCTCATAGGCCACGGTGTAATCCTTGCCCTTTTCCAGGGTAATGATTTCCGGCGCTCCAACCGCATGGGTAATTTGGTATGTAACCACTGGCTCCGGAGTATTCTTCCCTGGCGTATATACGCAGTCGTCCACCGTCACCGTGGTGTTTGCGCCTGCCAAGTCCCCTCGAATTTGGAAGTCTTTGGTGACCTTCCCTTCAAAATTGCCTTTACCGGTAATGGTAATGGTGGCCTTGCCTATGGTGGTATTGTTCTCGTAAGATACGTCAAATTCCTCTGCTGTCAGCTCCCTGGCTGTCCCTGGGTTGCCTTCTATATCCACAGGCGTGTACATGACTTTCAGGGCAGACTGGATCACTGCATCCCCATCCATTTCTGCTGTGCCGGTATAGCTGTAGCCTTCTTTATCCTTCACCGCATCCAGAAGAACCTCTTCCTCCACGCCTTGAATCTCAATCTTGGCGTAGCCTGCGCTGATGTCATAAGGCTTAATCTCATAATTCCGCTCCGTGAATCCTGTGTAATGGCGGTTATCTCCTGTAATCCTTGCCGCATAATTCCCTACGTCAATCGGAGTGACCGGCGTATCCGCTGCGTCCGCCGCCTTAGAGAAATAATCCACCGTATAATCGCCGCCGGCCCCTGCCGTCAGGGTATCCGTCTCCTGGCCATCCCCATGGGTAACTACAGGCACAGGCTTAATGCCTGCTTCCAGCCCAGAATAAATATAGCTCTCCTCTATGTTGGAAATCACATAGTGGTTCTCTGCCAAATCATCCGCATCCAACTTCAGCGGGCGAATCTCGTACTCCGCCGCATTGATGCTGCCATAGTAATTGCCGGTACCCACAATCCATGCCAGCGCCTTGCTGTTGTCATTTGTGATTTCAATATTGTTCTCACACCGGTCAATCCGGAAATCCGTGCCCAGCACCAATGGCGTCTGGCTGCCAGCAAAGGTGATAACGGCATTCTTCGGCTCAATGCGCTTGCGGGTGTAAATCTGTGTCGGTATCTCAATCTTTGTGAATCCATCCGTCTGAATGTAATCATCCAAACAGCCCTTAATCTTAAACTGAACCCTCTGGGTTCCATTATAATTCCCATCCCCACTAATCACTGCCGTAGCCGTGCCAATGTTTGTATTTGCCTCAAAAGAAACATTATAATCTCTGCCTTCCACAAGAGCCTGCTCAAACATGCCTGAATCCCCACCTCCAAAGGAAATGGTTAATTTCGGCTCTATGGCTTCTCCCGTATAACGGTAAAAACGGCTGTCCAATGCCTGGGTATCCATAAAATCATATGTAAGGCCTTCCGGTCCATCTATGCTAGTCACTTTCAGATATCTATCATTTGCAATGTTCCGTTTGTTAATAAGGAAGGTTACCGTTGTCTCTCCTATAAAGTTCCTCTCCCCCGTAATCTTCACAGTTCCTGTGCCAACGTCCTTATTTTCGCCATACTCCACAGAATAGTTCGTAGCATTTATTTGGACATTCCCTAAATAAACGGAAACCTCCGGACGGAGCTGGCTGCCTGTATAATCCATGGAATTTGGGATTACAATTCTGGTTCCATCTGTAATGGAACGCTGCACAATCTGAAAATAAGTGGAAATCTCGCCTTCATAATTTCCAGTGCCTGTAATCTTAACACTCGCCCTGCCCACATTCTCATTGTCTGTATACTCAACCATATAATCTTTGTCGCGACCAAGAACCCTGCTATCGCTCAGTGTCAGGTTGAAATTCGGGGCAATTGCGCTCCCTGTATACTTTTCCTCTGCGGAAAGGCCTGTAATAACTGTATTTCCGCCTGTCTGTCCCGTACTGGCATTCGTAGGTCCGGTCAGCACCATCTTGTTAATTACAAAGGGCACTTCCCTAGTCCCAACAAAGTTCCCCGTGCCTGTCGCAATCACAGTCGGGCTTCCCGTTGCATTTGTATTGTCCCTATAGGACAAAGTATAATGGGTAGTCTCTGACAAAGTCATCGTGGTGCTCCCATTATTATATGTAAGCACCAACTTAGGGGTCTGTGGATATCCCGTATAAGAATAGCCGTTTAGCGGATATGCATTATCGCCGGTCGTTAACAAAGCCACTGTGATATTCTTGTCTTCTAAAGGCCTTTGATGGATGGTAAATTCCTTCTCTACATAGCCTTCCTGGAACTGGCCACCACTTGTGGCGCGAATCCGAACCTTATGGATGCCAGCCGCCACATAGCCTCCGCTGACCTTCTCCACAACAAAGTCGCCGTCTGTGCCATTTGTGCTCTGCGTATACTCACCATTCCCTACCGTCACTTTCAGATTCCCAAACTGATCTGTTCCATCATAAACACATTCATTGTCGTCAATGCTGATATCTGTATGTGCCAAATCAGCCGCTATGATATTAAACTCAATTGGCGATGATTCGCCGCCATAAGGAGAACCTGTAACCCCTGTGACGGTAAGAGATGCCTTCACCGTATCCGTAGAAATCTTATCATTATTTGCATAGGAATCTGCATTAATGGTATAGTATGCCGGATCGATTCGGCTGCCTTCGCCATAGTCCATATCTGTAAGGACTATATCTTCCGGCGTAAGCGTTATCTTCTTGCCATAGCCCTGGTAATGCTGGTCTGCAATATACCCCCTGATTTCGCTGCTGGAAGGATATTCCCTATTAAACCTTTTACGGATTGTAAAACGATAGTCCGTATCATCATTTTTAATAGGTATCTCAAGGCCTGCGTATTTCCCCTTATTTACTTTGACGCCGAACCTGGCTTCCAGGGTGGCATTCCGATTATTCCGATAGTTCACAGTATACTCTTCCGGATTCAGGATTTCGCTCTTTATATCACCATCCGCATTCGTATACTCATATTTTACCAAGAACTCCGCTTGTGTCTCATTTTTAAAATCCTCTTCTTTTTCTCCCGGAACCAGTATTTGGTCCTTCCCATTATAAATTCGGATTGGAACATCGTCTGTCTCAAATTGGATTTTCAAATTTGCAGAGTCATATCTTATGATTTTAAAGTCAATTGTCCTATTGCCTTTATAATTGTTCTGTCCGGTAATATTAACATGCGCTATTACCTCTGTTTCTGTTGTAATGGAATTGCCTGTAAGCTCATAAGTAAAATCCGCTGTCCCAAAACTTGTCTGGCTTGTGCTGCCCTGCAATGCGCGGCCTGTCTCAGAATCTGAGGCAGTTATGGTGGTCTGAACGCTTGTGCTTGGCTGCACCAAGGTTACGTCCTGCGCCTCCATGGTAATGGTTGCATCGTCAATATTTTTTCGCTCAATAGAAAAACGGCCTGTCGCAGTTTCCTCATAATCCCCAACGCCTTCCACCATGACAGTCGCTATTCCGGCATTGATATTCTCGCCATAGCCCGTAATTCTATAATTATCCTCCGAAGCCGTAACTTCTGAACCATCCTCAGCATAGACAATAATATCATCCATGCCTGGCTTATAGGCTGTTCCATTGTAAATGGCCCCCTTGATATAATCCTCCTTCACCACAACTCTGGAAATCGTGTGCGCCAAATCCGCCGCACGCACAGTAAAGCCGGACAAATCTACCATCCCG
>CAOKUK010000044.1 GCA_948472595.1 uncultured Eubacterium sp. | reverse complement strand
TTTAAGATATATTTGGGAGACCTTCCGTTTTGGTCCGACAGCTCCTTGATATTGCAGTAAGTCCTTCCCTGCAGGCTGGCCACATAGCCCCGGTACCGCTTCAGGGCAGACAGCATGCTGCTGCCCTTCCAGGCCATAAATCCGCTGCATGCAAACAAAGGGATTAAGATGCCTATTGCAATTTTAAGACCGACAGGGACGAAATCCAGGAAAAATGCTATGATAATCAAGACCATGGCCGCAAGGCCTGTCACGCTGCCGAACGTATAGCCGCAGGCAGCCAATACCCAGCCCCCTGCGCTGACAGAGGTATTCTTCTGGAAAAGATCCGGCCTGACCAGCTCATTCTTCTGAGCCACCGGCCTTAAGCGGCTCTTTTCCTTGCTATTCCATGCGCCCATATCCTTTTGGAAATGCTTTGCGCCTTTCCATGCTTCCACATTTTTATAAGGCTGTTTCTGCCCGTCCCATACCCTCTCATCCTCACGAGACTGTCCCCGCCAATTTACGGCGTCTGTGACTGCCTGCCCTGCAGCCTGGATTCCCTTTTGGATATCATTGACGGCTCCATTCAAAGAATCCGTTATGTTCTTATTCAGCTGTTGAAAATTCTGGGTGCGGATGGCATTGTCTACGAGGCTGCGGATATCCCTGCCATATTTTTCCCAATCACGGTTCATTCTAGTCATTCCTTTCCAGGGCATACACATGCTTCTCAAAAAATTCTGCTATCCCTATTATGTACCATGAATCCTGTAAAAGCAAGTTATTTTTCTTGAGTTATTTTTAGTAAAATGGTAAAATGGTTACTGTTTACAGCTTGTAAGAGCATGATTCTGGAAGAAGGAATGCTTTTAAGCGGCAAGATTACAACAATCCTATGATGGAGGAAAACCAAACAGGCTGTTATTTTCAGATGAAGAAATGGAGGGACTATGAAAACATCAACAGACTTAAGGGAGTTACTGAACCGGATTGACCACAAGGGCTATCCGGCTTACAAAGATACCAGGGGCGCATACCAATTCGACGGATACGTGCTTTCCATTGACCATGTGCAGGGAGATCCCTTTGCAGCCCCATCCCGGGTAAGCGTGCATGTCCCGGGGAAAATGGCAAATTTCCCTGCTGACTTATACGGGGAGAAGCACAAGCGAATTGCGCTGCAGGATTTTTTGAACCGAGGATTTTCAAAGCAGATAGAAGCCTTCAATTTCAAGGCAAAGGGCTCCGGGAAGAGCGGGCTGATGTCCGTCAGCAGGTGTGGGCAGGAAATATTAGAGCGGACTGCCTGTGAGATTGAAAAAGATGGGAAAGTCATCCTGCGGATGGAAATTGGGTTCCCAGCCAATGGGAGGACGATTAACAGCCGGGAATTAAGCCGCATCCTCTTTGACTTCCTTCCTGGATGCGTGAAAAAATCGCTGTTCTACCGGCTGCTGGATAAAGAGGCGGTTCAAAAAACAGCGCAGCTGGCAGAAGACCAGCATTACATCCGCCAGGAGCTTCCGAAGCTTGGGCTGGTGGCCTTTGTGGCCAATGGAGCCGTGCTGCCCAGGGAATCCGGCGTGTCTGACCGCCCCATGCGCGGGGCAATCACATTCCAGGCGCCGCCTTCCATGGAAGTTGAGCTGCAGCTTCCGAACCGCGGCCCTTTAAAGGGCATGGGCATCAAGAAAGGGATTACCTTAATTGTGGGCGGCGGATACCATGGGAAATCCACCCTGCTGAAAGCATTAGAGCTGGGAGTCTACAACCATATTGCCGGGGATGGGCGCGAATTTGTCATCACGGACGACAAAGCCATGAAAATCCGGGCAGAGGATGGGCGCAGCATTAAGAACGTGGACATTTCCATGTTCATCAACAACCTGCCCAATGGGAAGTCCACCTCCCGCTTCTCCACAGAGGACGCCAGCGGGAGCACCTCCCAAGCCACCAATGTGATAGAGGCCATGGAGGCCGGCAGCGACTTGCTGCTGATTGACGAGGATACCAGCGCCACCAACTTCATGATTCGGGATGAGCTGATGCAGAAGGTCATACATCCCAAGGCAGAGCCCATCACGCCCTTCATCAACCGGGTGCAGGAACTCTACGGCAACTATGGCATCTCCACCATCCTGGTGGCGGGCAGCTCCGGCTCCTACTTCCATAAGGCAGGCTGCATTATCCAGATGGAGCGTTACCTGCCCAAAGACATCACCGCATTTGCCAAAGAAGAAGCCGCAGCCTTCCCCATACCGGAGGAAAGCATCGCTCCAAGCGAGCAGCCTTCCTTCCAGAGGGTTGTGAAAATAGACCACAAATTCAAATCCAGCGACAGGCTTAAGATGAAGACCTTAGGAATGGATTCTGTGATGCTGAACCATGATACCATTGAGCTGCGCTATGTGGAGCAGCTGGCCGACACAGAACAGCTCTACAGCTTGGGATGCTTGGTGAAATATGTGCAGCTGCAGGTGTTCGACGGCAGGAAGACCCTGGCAGAATGCGTGGATATCCTCGACCGCCTCCTGCAGGAGAAAGGCCTTGCGGCAGTCTGCGGCGGCAGCTACGTGCCCAGCGGCCTGGCCATGCCAAGGCGGCAGGAAATCTTCGCCTGCCTGAACCGATACAGGGCGCTGAAGCTGTAAGAAGCATATATGACTAGCTGACAGTCGTCTGCTGGAAAGGTTTTCTGATTTTCCAGCAGACGACTTAAGAACTGCAGAAAAATTCCCCAAACGGACAGTTGTTATTGTAAATAATACCCCCTGGCAAATGCTGTCACTTGCCGGGGGGTATGCATTTCATATCAATTTAATCCTTATTTCACTTTCACCGTAAGCTTCGCTTTCTTCCCATTAAAGGCCTTCACTGTAATCACAGCCGTGCCCTTCTTCTTGGCGGCCTTTACCAGACCCTTGGAGGAGACTGTTGCGACCTTCTTATTACTAGAGCTGTAAGTCAGCTTGTTGCTGTATGCGTTGCTTGGGAATGTCACCTTAATCTGGAATTTTTTGCCCTTTTTCAGCGTCTTCGCATTGTTTTTGGCATTTAATTTCAGCTTCTTCGGCGCATTCTTCACGGTAACCGTGCATTTTGCTGTCTTGCCGTTGGAGGTCTTTGCGGAGATGACAGATTTTCCGGCCTTCAAGCCCTTAATCTTCCCATTCTTCACAGACACTACCGTCTTCTTGCTGGATTTCCAGGTCACCTTCTGAGAAGCTTTGGAAGGCTTCACCGCAGCCTTCATCGTGAAGCTTTCGCCTTTGCCGATTTTTAGGCTCTTGCCTACATTCAGCTTCACGCTTGTGGGATTTACCGCTGCCGGCTTCTTTTTCAAGGCGTCCTTGGCAGCTTTCAGCTTGTTGTAAGCGCCGCTTAAATCCTGATCCTCCCCAGCGTTTGCAAGGGCTTTCTTGGCATTATTCAGTTCCTGCGCAAAGGCCTTCCAGCTGCTGTCGGTATAATTCGAAGATTTCAGCCCGGACACGCTCTGAATCAGCTTCTGCAATTCATCTTTCGAGATGGCAGGCTTCGCCGCCAAAGCCGTTTTCGCAGCATCAAGCTTGCTGCAAGCCTCGTCTACCTCCTCCTGGCTGGCGTCTTCTTTGGCAAGGACTTTTTTGGCTTCCTCCAAAGCCTGGGCGAACGCATTCCAGGAATTTGCCGTATAATCCGAAGCTTTCAGCCCAGACGCCTCCTGCACCAGCTGCTCCAAGCTATCCTTCGACACTGCCGGCTTTCCTGACAGCGGGATGCGGATGACATTGACAGAATACCTGGGCAAATCATAAGACAGCTCATCGTCTGCAATCTGCATGGACGTTGTGGCAGGGGCAATCCTCTCATCCCCAATGGCATTGGCCTCATTCAGCCCGCCAGTCAATGTAGTAACCTCCGCCTGTCCCAAATGAGCCAGGTTCGCAAAGCTCAACTGGATATTCTTTGCAGATTTATCTGGATTCACCAACTTGATATACACGTTGGAATCATCCTTATTCACCACTTGGTAAATATCCGTCTGATACTGGTTCAGCTCGCTGGAGAAATCATACTTCGCCGTGTCTGCGCCGCTGACATTGGCGCTGGTATAGGCAGCCTCCAGCTTATGCCCTACCCCAAAGTTAAAGCTGGCCTTCATGGGGTCGTTGGACTGTATCTTCGTGACGGCTCCTGTGTTGTAATACTTGTTGGGATAATTGTTGCCAAGGGTCTTCGTCGTCAGATTGGATGCATTGCGCTCCGGCCGGGTCACTTCCATAGACGCCCCTGCGCCGTCTTTCCCAATGTGGAACCAATAATACTGCTGCCCATGGCCTGCGCCAACCACGAACCCGCCACTGCCGGAAGTCTTTGTCAAGCCTTCCACCTCAATGCGGAATTCCTTCCACTTCTCATCCACGACCTTCGGCAGGTATACGGCATTGACGCCGCTTGTCCCTGTGAAATTCAGCTTTCCATCGCTGATGGAGAATCCGCTGCCGCTGCCAAACTGCGCCCAGCCATTGGGGTTGGATGCGTCATTAAAATCATCCTCTAAGATAATTTGATTGTCCTTGCCATAAACCGTCACTTTATCGATAGAGCCCGCTGCAGAATTGCCGCCTAAAATCGGGCTTCCATAATTGGAATAATCCTTCTCGGAAGACACAAGCTCCGTCTCTATCAAATCCGTGCCGTAATTGTTGGCAAACATCTGCTGCACATAGTAATTGGTGGATTTCGCCGTGTTAAATTCATCAAAATAAATCAAGTCATGGTCCCAGCTTACGCTGCCAACCTTAAACAGCAGCGGCGCATAGGAAATATTGGTCACCACGTCCGCATTCCGCTCCAGCCCTGTAATATAGCAGGCCTCTGCCAGCGCCGTGTTATAACGGTTATTTCCCCGGACAGCATACTCGCCCACAAAAATATTGCTGCCGCCCTGGCCCACGCGCTGATAATAATCATAGCGGTCAGACTGGTTGTACATGAAGCTTTCCGACTGATAGTAATGCTCGTCTACCAAAGTCTGCCCCGGCATGGTCTGCCCCAAACGGTCATAGGCATATTCCAAAGCATAGTTAAAAGTGCTGCTCCCGTCCGGGCCGCCGGCATTGGGGCCTGCGCTGGAAATAATATGGAGCTCATGCCCTGGGTAGTTTGCGTTAGCATAGCTTTCTACCGCTGCCTTGATTTTTTCAAAATTGTTAAAATACTTTTCCTTGGCATTCTCATTTCCGATGCCTAAGTATTTCAAGTTGAAAGGCTCCGGATGGCCATTTTCAGCCCTCTTGGCTGCCCACTCATTCTGAGAAGCGTCGCCCCAGCAGTAATCCAGCAGGTTCGTGGCCATATCCACAAAATACTGCAAATCATTCCCAGTCTTGGCATTGACGCCGTTAGTCTCATACTGGCAGAGGACGCCTGCGCTCATAATGGGGAAAGGCTCCATACCAAAATCCTCACACAAAGACAAAAGCTCATGGTAGCCAAAACCATAAGACTGCATATAGCCCCAGGTGCGGTTCTTATTGTTCCAATTTTCCCAACGGTTCGTGTTGCTCTTGCGCTCCTCCAAAGGCCCTACGCTGTCCCTCCAGTCATATAGCCCCTCCCAGTTAAAGCCTTCCACAATGCACCCGCCTGGGAAACGCATAAACTTCGGGTTTAAATCCATCATAAGGTCAACCAAATCCTGGCGGACGCCCACGCCATAAGCATAATTCTTATTGCCGTAGCCATAGCTGTCATGGGGCACCACAGACACCATGTCAAGGGAAAGCTTCTCGCTTGCCCCTGCGCCTTCCACAGACAGCATCAGCTTGCCCTTTGCATTGGCGCTTACCGTGGAGGTCAATGCAGCGGAAACCTTCTTCCAGCCGCCGTCCGCATCCAGGGAAATCTCCTTTTCATCCGTCAGAGCCGCACCGCTGTCATTTACCAGCTTCACCTTAAGCTTCCCTGCATAGCCCTTTTCGGCTTTCGTGAATGCAGAAAACGTATAAGTCCCTGCATTTTTGGCAGAATCCACAGGCTTCACAGCCATGGCAGCGCTGTTGGGGCTGTTCTGGGGCGCAAAGCCGCCATTCTTCAAAGTGACATTTCCCGTAAGAATCGCATAATGGGGGTTATTCTCATTCAATTTGTCCGCCGTGCCCTGAGCGCTATCGCTGTTAATGGCAAAATTCCCAGAAGGGGAAGCCTCCCAATGGAGCTTATAATTGCCCTTGGTCTCATAGCCATTCTGCTGGAAATAGTTGTTGTCCCCTCCCTTTTGCACATAAGCATTTTCAAAAGAATAATTCTTCACCATCTCCGGATAGAGGCCGCCGTCTGCAGCGCTGTTAATGTCCTCATAAAACAGGCCGTACAAGCTGCTGCTCAGCTTCTTGGCAACCTTATTGCCGTCAATAGCCATGGAATATTGGGAGGCTCCTGTCTGTTTCCCTACAATCTGGTTAATCTGCGCCTCCGTCAAGGCATTTTTATACACGCGGAAGTCCTTAAAATCCCCTTTGTAGAGAGGGTCGTCATAATTAGATTTCCCTATGTAAGACTGAAGGCCTGCGCCAAAATCGCTGACCTTCAAGGCCAGGTTCTTCTCTTCCCCGACCCATTCCCCGTCAATATAGCAAGTCATGGCGCCCGGCTGCAGGACAATGGCATAATGAGTCCATACGCCATGGTAATTGTCCGTGCGGATGCTGTTGCGCAGCCCCTTCTCCGTGTCCATCGGCCTTGCCTCATTGGCAGAAGTGGTCATAACGGATTTCAACGTATTGTGCTGCTTCTCACAGGGCACAAAATAGTAATAATAGGTGGGAAACCCACTGTTATTCTTCTTCGTCCCAAAGAAAAATGCGCCCAGCCAGCTCTCCCTGGGGTCATTGTCCCGAAGCCACATAGAAATGGTCAAAGTATCTTGCCTGTCAAACATCCCTTCTGGGAGCGTGATAAAAGCAGAGCCGCCTGCAGCGCCGCCCGGAAGGGACGCCACGCCGTCTTTCACCGTCACGCCTGCGCCAATCACTGCATCATTGCCGTTCCCGGAGGAATCCTTCCCCCCGTCCTTAAATTCGTAGTGCGCCAGCAATTCGGTCCCGGCCAAAAGGCCCTCATCCTGCGCTGCCCGAACATTTGCCATTCCGGCTGGCTGCCATAGGCCTGCAAGCAGCATAACTGTCAGCAAGACGCCAATGGCGCTTCTCCATTTGCTTCCCTTCATTTTTGAAAATCTCCTTTCTTTTATTGCCAGCCGCCCTTTCTGGCGCTAATTTTCAGAGCCAATCGGGCGGCTATGGATGATGCTTCTATGGCAACCATTCCATATCTTCCTGGCTGCCATCTATATCCATACTCTATTGTACCGAAAAATTTCGCCAAAATCAACAAAAAACCTCGCCAAATCCATGGGGAATTTAAGCAAAATATAACTCCGGCAGCTGCCCGTAAAAGAATTAAAATGAAAACTTTCACAGACAACTGCCAGAGCTGCGTTCTTTTTGGAAAAGCATCAAAGCATATGCGAAACCCTTATTTTTTATGCCATTATATATCCTCAAACAACACTTCTACCTTCTCCCTCATTTCCTCCAACAGCATGTACGCAACCTCCCGCATCTGCGGATGCGCCCTTTCCGCCGTCCGAAGCTTGAAAAAATGCCTCCACTCCCGCATATCCATGGTCACGATAATCTCTGTCTTCAAGCTATTTGGTAAAATGCTCCTGGCCTCTTGGGGCTTTGCGCCCATGGCAATCATTTCATTGTAAGTGTCTTCAATCATCTGCATGGCCTGCGCCCATTTCCGATATTCTTCCGAGCCTTCCTCCCAAAAGCAAGGCTTAATAAAAGTAAGCTCGTTTCCAAACTTATCCTTAGAATAATTGCAGTACCGGGTGCTCTCCTGGCTGTAGCTTGCCATACGGTGGCGGACAATCTCATGGGTCACCCCGCGGTCACAGATAATCCTCACACTGATTTTCTCATGCTCAATCACTGATTCATGGCCGCTTTTCAAAATATTCCGTATAAACGCCTTGGCAGAGTCCGGCGTAATCCTTTCCTCGCTTTTATAGCAGACCCTCCCTGCCCTCTCTATCTTCCGGAGCATCTCTTCCCCATTGATTTCATCTAAAATTTCAACCTGTGGCTCAATAACCCTCATAATTTCCTCCTTCTGTTATTTCATCTTTTCTTGTCTTACGCAAGTAAGCAACTTATGCTATATTATATGGTTCATTTTAGGGAAAGTCAACAAAACGATGTTTCATTTTGAAACAGCCCATTATATCACACCAAAAAAGGCATTGGCAACCATTTTCCTGGCCACCAATGCCCTTTTGGCTATCTTGCTTTTTTACAATTTGCAACAAAACCAAATTATCTGCCGCTGCCATGTCCCCTTAATCGTCTGGCAGCTCTTCCCCTCCGTCTTCAATCTCGCTGCTTGTAAGGATATCCTCGTTCTCAAAATAAATCACTTTCATATCTGGATTAACATATTTTCTCATTTTTATGATATCTCCTTTCCGTGTGCAGAAAGCTCTGCCTGTCCCTGCTCTTCCATTATTTCTAGGACAACCGTTTCCAGGACTGCCCTATCTTCTCCATTGACTTCTCCGCGATTGACAATTCCAGTAACGCGAATCCAGGCGCCTTCCTCTGGCTCTTCGTCCACATATTTCAGCGGCATGCTACTGGCAGTTCTGCTGTCCCCATCGACAACCGTCCTGGTTACATAGGGAAATCCATCCTCTGTAGTATATAGCCCTTCCAGCTGATAAATATCGCCAGCATACTCATCGGTCTCTTCTGTGAATGCCTTGACCATAGCGACATAATCATCATCTGCCACCACATGGATATCATCCTTTAACACATCCAGTAGCTCCTCATCCGTGGCATCCGCATCCAACAATGGCTCAGGCTCGCCCGACTCTTCCCCTTCCGTATCCTTGGAGGATTCGCTGGCATCCTGGCTTTGCTCATCCTTCGGATTTTGCTTGCTTTCCTGCACATCCTGCATATCTTCTGAATCCTGTTTCTTGCCTAATACATCATTGGAAGCTTCTCCATTGCAGGCGGCTATTGTACAGCTGAAAACAACGCACAAAAGAAAAGCCTGAAATCTCTTATACATAATCTGCACATTTACCTTTCACTTAAGAAATGGCGCCATCCGCAGGAACAAAGTCCCTTCTGCGGATGGCTGCGCATCTCTGTTTTGCTGTTTTCAGAAGGATGGAAACCCATGAATGAACATGGCTCCAAACCCTCCTTATGGCGTCCTCTTAATCAGAAGTAAGGCTGTTATAGCTTCCGGATACCATGTTGCCATATACAGTGTGCTGTTTGCCATCCTTATCCTCATATATGAGGTAAGCTCTCCCATAGATTGTCCTGTCTGGAACAGTCGTCATATTAATTACTTTGATAGCGCCAACTGCCGTCGCACTAGCCATCTCATACATCTTAACGCCTGCGACCTCTCCAAACATATCCACTGTCAAATCGCCGCTTGTGTATGCTGCGGAAGCAGTGTAATACAAGAGACCCCTGCTGATAATCTTTATACCTGAGTCTGCAATTTTAATATTTGCAGTATACTTAATTTTCTTGCTGCCATTCTCTACATATGCCTGCATGGCTGTGCCCATTGTGATGGCCTCTACCCCACAAACAGTGCATATATCCGATTTACTGCCATCTTCATTTGTAAAATTATGTTTAGTATTTTCTAACGGAGGAATCACCTTCACATTCCTAATATGTGTTGGATCATACTGACATTGCTCATATTCGCGGCCCGGTCCACAGTTTGGCTCGTCCTTTTTGGGCCTGTAATCATGGCCATGTGCTTTGATTTCCTCAGATTCTTTCAGCGTCTTACCACAGCCCTTGCAGATTTGCTTGCCTGTATAGCCTACTTCTTCGCAGCCGGCAGGCTTTGCGCCAGTAACTACCACTTGCTTAATGGCATCACATGCATTGCAATAAGCATAGCCATCCTTTGTCGCTTCATATTTCTTAGCGCCGCAGCCTTCTACTTCACATGTGTAGGATTTACCAATTACGGTTTCTCCTTCTTTTACTTCCGCGCCAACCTCAGGCCATGTATGCGCAATCTTATCTGTCTTCGTCTCGCCGCACTCTGCGCAGGTATATGCTGCATCTAACTGATTTTTACAAGTTGGCTCGCCTTCCTGCTGCTCATCCAGTTCCCATACATGAGCATCCGGATCAGCTACACTGCCTGGAACATTTTCGCTGGAAATCACTTTGCCATTCTCTTTTTTACAAGTTTTCACTAAGCGAGCCGGATGTGAGCATGTTGCATCTTCAAATTTAGTCTCAAGTTCATGCCCTGATGCCGGGATTGGCACTACAACTTCTGCTCCACACCCCTCTGTTCCGCATTTGTAAGTTGTGCTTCCAGCAACCTCACATTTTGGATCTACAGTGGTAATTTCACCTGCAAAATCTGGATCCTCAACAAGGTCCTTCTTAATCCATACTTTATTGCCATTAATATCCGTCACTTGCGTTGCGTCAGATTCCCCAGTGCCTTCAAAATCATGGCCTGTTGGCTTACTGCCCTTAATAATCTCTGGCTCAACGTCAGGATTTGCTCCATGGCAGAATTTACAGAAGCTGCCTGTCTTTGCAGGAGAAATACAAGTTGCTTCTATTGTGCCAGGCATATATTGATGCGGCTGTGCCGGTACCGTATCGCCATACTCTTTGTAATCGCAAGGCGTATTCTTACACTTGTAAACAACTTTACCTTCCTGGCAAACATAATCACGCTCAATCGAGCCTGTGTCTAAAGTATGGGGCAGTTTGTCGACCACTACATCCTTGATGCGGTCTGCAATATTGTCGCTTTCCTTACACCTGGTGCAAGTATAAATATCCAAGCCTGTCTTCATGCAAGTAGGCTCAACTTGACGTTCTACGGTGTATTCTTTTCCTTCTGCCTCATCCTCATTATAAACCGGCAGCAAATTCCCCTCATCATCCATATATGCATGATGAGGCTCTATCACTTTAAAATCTACCTCCTGGCATATGCTGCACCTAACTTTAACGGTGCCTATCGTCGTGCAGGTTACAGGCTTGATGACAGCCTCAATCTCCCATTCACAATCAGCCTTCGCTAAATCTTCTTCTTCTACCGCATCGCCAAATACTTCTGTAATATCCTTTGCAGGCCATTCATAACCGCACTCTGTCTTGCTGCCATCCTCGTTTGTCACTTTCCTGGTGCAGTATTCAACAATTTGCGCATTCTTCTCATGGGTCCTTGGCACTTTCTTAAAACCTAATTTATTATGGCCAAGGGCTTCCTTTGTCTCCACTTCGCAAGTTTTATCAGTGCATCCATCGCGAGTACATGTATAAGTTGAAATCTCAGGATCTGTACAAGTCGCAGCTTTCACACTGGTTGCCTCAACCTCTGGATTTAAGACAAATTTGCCCGTCTCATCTTTTTTCTGATAGGTATGGCCAAGTGGGTCATTCCCCGTTCCTGTAAGGATTGTTTCTTCTCCAACAGCATTGCCGCACTTCGTGCAATAAGTCCCTTCTTTGGCAGGATCTGTACAGGTTGGGGCTTTTTTCTCTTTTTCACCAGGCGTATGGGCTTCTGATGCAGGAACGACTTCTGTCATCTTATGCTCATTATTATTCTGGCAAGTATATGTCTTTACTCTATCGACGCATGCGTTTTCACCTTCTACTGTACCTTCATCATACTTATGGCCAATAGCCGGAACTGCAAGACCTGTCTTTTTCTCCCCGCAGACAGTACAGGTTCCTACAGCTACGCCTGCCTGTGTACACGTGGGGGCAGTTACAATTTCAATTCCTTTGTCATTGTCAGTATAATCATCCAATACCAGTAAGTTATGGCCATCATCTTCAAAGGAGTGATGAGCATTCACGATGCGGGATTCTTGGAATTTACAGCCTTCTCTCTGACAGCTAAACTCAGAAATACCCGTCTGTGTACAAGTGGGCGCTTTATACACTGTTTCTTTCAAATTATGCCCCAATTTGTACTGGCCTTTGCCTTTCGCATCTGCAATGGCATCTTCTTCTGTATAGCCTTCTTTATCAGAATTCATCAGCAAGTAATAATCAACTGCATCAATATCTGCTCCCATGCTTTCGCCGCAAAGCTTGCATTTAGATGAGAACTTTGCATTATTTTCGCAATCTGCCGGCACAATCTCCGGATCGCCAGCCACATGGCCTTCTGGACGCGCCGGGATATCCCATTTATAGATATAATCACACCTAGAACAGCTATATTCCTCATGACCCGCTTTCACGCATGTTCCCTTTACATAAGTGTCTGCATCCGGCTCAGCGTCTTTATCGATTTTGGGGGCGCCTTCCGGTAAGCCAGGCTTTACATTCGCTTCAACTGCTGTTTCAAAGCTATGCCCTAAGGGTTTGCTGCCTTCTACTGGTGTTAACGCACCATCCGCTTTCCCACAATATTCACATACCTTACCCGTTTTTGCAGGCTCTGTACAAGTTGCAGGTATTGTTGTACCGTCCGCATTATACTTATGGTTATTCGGATCTGCCTTATCGCCAAATGATACTTCCTCAATTCCACATGTGCTACAAGTTTGAACTGATTTCCAAGGAGATACGCATGTTGCTTCTGTTCTTGAAGCTGTTCCAAATTTATGGCCAAGAGCTTTCGTAATCACATCATATGTATGGCCATCTGTGCCGCTTGGGCAAGCCGTACAAGTATAAACAGTACGTCCATCTGTAATGCAGTCCGCCTCTACCCAAACAAGCTTATGGGTATATTTTTCGTCTACTACAAGTTTCTTAGCATCGTCTTCGCCTTCATACACCGGCTGTCCATCTGTCCCAACCTTCTGGTATGCATGACGCGGCAAAAGGGTAACAAATTCAGCCGTCTCTCCACATTGGCAAGTCCTTCTTGCTATACCATTTACAGTACAAGTTGCAGGCTTGATAACGGATGGCGCATCAACAAACACATGCTTCCCATCCTTGCACTCGGTTGGCTCTTCTGGCTCGCTCGGAGTTGTAGGTTCTGTAGGAGTTGTTGTTCCACCTTCAGATGTTGCATACATCTCAGCCTGTTTCACTTCATTTGACATAGCTGGGGCTTCCACCGGCTCATCTGTCTTTTCAGACGGTTCCTTGTCTGTGAAGTCTACCACTGGCGCTTCATAGGACGCTTCTGCATGCTGATGCCCGGAGGTCTTCAGTTCGCCATTAGAAGCATCTTCCAGCTCCTTTACATTTTGTGTCTCATGGCATACGGTGCATTCTCCGTTTTCCCACACGTGGCCTGCTGCGGGGATTTCCTCTTCCTTCACATGGCCTTCGGTCTCTTCCGTGCAGCCTTCGTTGG
>CAOKUK010000043.1 GCA_948472595.1 uncultured Eubacterium sp. | reverse complement strand
AAGCCAAGGCTTATATTGCCGGAGGCGCTCTGCTGATAGCTGGAGGAATGGATGTGGCGTTAAGGTATATCTGGAAAATAATATAATGGAAACGTCAAAAGAATCCCGCATAGCGGGATTCTTTTGTTGCTTGTATACAATTACTTCACAGCGCCATTCACTACGCCGCTTAAGATCTGCTTCTGGCAGATTAAGTAGAACAGGATAATTGGCAGCAGCGCCAGCAAATAGGAAGCGAAAGCCAAGTTATAGTTTGCCCCAAACTGCGTCTGGAAAGAAAGCTGTGCCAGCGGCAGCGTATTTTTCGAGCCGGACATAATAACCAACGGAGTCATTACGTCATTCCAGGTACCCAATGCTGTCAGAATGGCCACCGTCGCATGCATCGGCTTCATAATCGGGAAGATTACCTTCCAGTAAGTCGTCCAGGTCGTTGCCCCGTCCACAAAAGCCGCCTCCTCCAGGGCAATGGGGATGTTCGTCAGGTATCCCGAATAGAGCAGCACATTCATCGGCATATAGAATACCGTATACAACAGGATTACACCCAGCATATTGTCCAGCTGCAGGGCGGCTGTCTGCTTGACCAATGGCATCATCAGGATGGCAAACGGCACAAACATACCGCTTACGATATAGAAATATATCAGCTTATAACCCTTCTTTTTGGCCTTGCTGCGCCCTACCACATAGCCCAGCAGGGAATGGAGGACGATGGACAGCAGCACCGTCAGCACGGTAATCAATAAGCTGTTAAACAGGGAGTTCCAGAAATCTGTCACTTCCATTGCTTCCCGGAAATTTGCCAGGCTCCAGCTCTTCGGCAGCGAGAGGATGCCGGAGATGCTGTTGGTCATTTCCGAAGGCTGTTTGAAGGCAATCACAATCGTCATATAAAGGGGGAACAGGATTGTACTCAGTCCCAAAATAAGCAGCACGGTCACTGGCCAGTTTACTTCCCGGGCAGCTTTTTTCCTTACCTTTTCCAAAACGCTTTTCTTCAATTCTTCGTTCATCTGCATATTTTGATTCATCACAACTGCTCCTCTCTCTTATTTGTAAAGCTCATCTGCATCACAGAAATCACTACAATGACAACAAAGAACAGCACTGCGTTCGCACTCTGGAACCCAAACTGGCCGCCTGACATACCGTTGTTGTAAATCAGGTAGGAAATGGACTCCGTGCTCTGTGCCGGGCCGCCTTTCGTCATAGCCATAATCTGATCGAATACCATCAGGAAGTTCTTCATGCAAAGCACCATGTTGATGCTGAAAAACGGGAGGATGAGCGGGAAGGTAAGGTATTTGAATTTGCCCCATCCGCTTACCCCGTCAATGGACCCAGCCTCATACACTTCCGCCGGGACAGTCTGAAGTCCGGATATGTAAATAATCGTATTCATCGCAATCGCCTGCCATGCGCAGACAATCATGATTGCCACCCAAGCCCAGGAGGTGCTGGAAAGGATGCTGGTCCCTTCCCCGCCCAGCAGCTTCGTGAATGCCGGGAGGATGTAGGTGAAAATATAGCTGAAAATATAACCCACTACCAAGGAGCCCAATACATTGGGGATGAAATACATGCCCCTTAAAGTGTTCTTAAACTTAATCTTGCTGTTTAAGCCCATGGCCAGCAGCAAGCTGATTACGTTTGTCACAACGGTTGACACAAGCGCCAGGCGGAAAGTGAACCAATAAGATTTCCCTACCCTGCCGTCCGTGAATAAATCCATATAATTGCGCAGCCCAACCCAGTCAAAATCCCCATAGCCTTTGAAGTTCGTGAAGCTGTATATCACGCCCTGGATTAAGGGCAGCGTGTTAAACAAGAAAAACAGCGCTACAATTGGAATTGTGATTGCCAAATATGTGGCTTCCTTGCCCATCTTCTTCTTCGTTCCCATAAATGTCCATCCCTTTCTTAGATTTTAATAACAATCCGCCTCACCTTACTGCTTGGATTCATACGCCTCTACCTTGCGGATAATGTCGCGGTTGTAGCGGAGCCAGTCTTTATCAAATTTCTGCAGGAATGCGTCCTTGTCCTGCTCCATCAGGAAGGTCTGGAGCATGCCGTCCACAGCCATCTCCGTCGGATAATGGTGATCGTGGTAGTCAGACATCTTGCCTTCTTCAATATAGCTTGCCATGCCGTCCAGCATCGGCGCCAATTCAAAAGTCTCATCCTTGCAGGGGACTGCATTCTGGTCATCCAGGTAGGACTGCATATTGTCATGCTCTAACAGGAAATCCAGCACCTCATAGGCAGCTTCTTTGTCCTTGCATTCTTTGGTCAGGCAGAACTGCAGGTCAATGCCGGAATTTAAAATATTCTTGGAAGCATCGTCATTGGCCGGCATCACAAAGGAATCAATATCCATGTCTGGGTTTACAGACTTAATCTGGGGAACGGCGTAACTTCCGATAGCATACATGGCCGTCTCACCGTTCGCAAAGGCGATGCAGGCATCGTTGTAATTGTAAGCAAAAGGCCCTGTCTGCCCATACTGAAGCAGCTCCAGCATCCTGTCTGCCACCTGGCCGTAATTCTCCTGGAACGTGGTCTCCTTGCGGTTCACCTGGGAACACACGTCTGCAGGCGCAAGCCCCACCGCCAAAGCATTCCATGGAGCAAGGCAGGTCCAGGTGTCGCGGAACCCAAAATACAGGGGCTGAATCTGCTCAGACTGAATCTGCTCGCAGAGAGCCATGAACTCAGACCATGTGGTGGGGATTTCCCAGCCATGCTCCTGGAACATTTTCCTGTTGTAAAGCACTCCTGCCGCATTGGCCACATAGGGAACGCCAAAGGTCCCTTCCGTTGGCACGAACTCCAAGCCCTCCAGCATCTCCAGGTAAGCGGGCTTTATGGACTTCATCCCTTCATAGTCTGAAACGTCTGCCAGGATATTGGCGTCCACAAAGTAGGAATAGTTCATATCCCCGCCAATCCCAATAATATCCGGGTAATCTTCCCGGACAAGCTTCGTTTTCAGGATCGTCATTGCATCATTCGGCGACTCGATAACCAATTGGATATCATCGTGGGTCGCATTGAATTCCTCCTGCAGGCGTTCAAAAACAGCGACTGCTTCCGGCTTGTACTGCAGGACATGGATTTGCGTCACCCCTTCCTGGCCAGAATCACCGCAGCCAGCAAGTATGGATGACGCACACAGAACGCTTAACATGAACACCGTACACTTTTTGATAAGTTTACGCATTACTCATATCTCCTTTCGCTTTCTGAATACCAAATGCATTTGATTCTCTTTCGTGTATAGTATAACATGCCATTATGCCGCTTAAAATATCGCCATTTTACCACTTTTATTCCATTATGCGACATTAATCTTTCTACTTGCATATCATGCGGCATTTTGGTATATTAAACATATAAAAACATACAGGAGGTTCCCCATGGAAGTTTTGAACAAGGACTTGAAATTCTCAATTTTTCCAAATGAAAATTTTGTGGATCTCAGCTTGTACCAATTCGGCTGGGAAAAAACCGTTCCCTCCCATTCTTATGGGCCCGCTGCAAGAAACCATTACCTGTTCCACTATGTCATCTCTGGGACAGGCACTTTGTTTGCCAACAATTCCTCCGGCGTCACGGATACTTACCACATTAAGAGCGGCCAAGGCTTTATGATTTTCCCTGGGCAAATCAATACCTATGTGGCAGACCAACGCCTCCCTTGGGAGTACACCTGGGTGGAATTTGACGGGCTCCGGGTAAAGGAATCCCTCAGCATCGTGGGCCTGTCCCCAGATGCGCCTGTGTACCATGCCAAATCCAAGGGTCTGCGGGAGAGCATGATGCAGGAAATGCTGTACATGGTGGAACATGGGGATGAACCGTCCTTCCACCTAATTGGGCACCTTTACCTGTTCTTTGATTCCATGCTGCGCTCCATCACGCCGGATCAAGCCTACACTGGAAACAGGCTGCAGGATTTTTACATCCGGGAAGCCTTGGCCTACATTGAGCAGAATTTCCAGAACGACATCTCCATCGAGGACCTAGCCAAAGTCTGCGGCTTGAACCGAAGCTACTTCGGGAAAATCTTTAAGGGCTCCACCGGGAAGACGCCCCAGCAGTTTTTGCTGGCCTACCGGATGATAAAAGCGACAGAACTCTTGAAGCTCACGAAGCTTTCCATCGGAGACGTAAGCAATGCGGTGGGGTATGCGAACCAGCTCCATTTTTCCAGGGCGTTTAAGAATATGTACGGAAGGTCGCCCCGGGAATGGAGGAATGAGAACCGCGTGTGACGGGATGGCACGGGGAAAAGGAGGTGAGCATAATCGCTGTACCGCAGGCAAAAACCTATACGCTAAAAGATATTTACGCCCTGGAAGGTGGCCAGCGGGCAGAACTGATTGACGGGCAGTTATACATGATGAGCCCTCCAAGGACAATCCATCAACGGCTTATCCTGAAATTATGCCAGGCAATCGCAAACTACATTGACCAGAAGGGCGGCAATTGCGAAGTATTCCCCGCCCCCTTCGCCGTATTCCTGAATGAAGATGATAAGAATTATGTGGAGCCTGACATTTCCGTCATATGCAAAGCGGAAAAAATTGACGGCAGGGGATGCCATGGGGCTCCGGATTGGGTAATAGAAATCGTCTCCCCTTTCACCCAACAAATGGATTATGGCATTAAGCTTTTTAAATATCAGACAGCTGGAGTGCGGGAATATTGGATTGTGAACCCAACGACGCGGATTGTGAATGTATTCGACTTTGAGAATGGAAAGGACACAAAGCAATATGCATTTCCAGATACTATCCCATCTTGCATTTACCCTGGCTTGCGCATCGCGATAGGGGATTTGCTCCCCAAAACGCCTGACTAAAAACGCCCCGGCGCCCATCCAAAGCGGTAACGGCTTTGGCGGGCGCCGGGGCACTATTCTTTATTTTGTGATTTTTTGCTTTTTGCCCGAAATCCCGCGTTTTTTCAGCAGGGACTTGTAGGCCTTCAGCTTCTTGGCCGGAACCTTAACCACTGCCTTGCTGCCAATTTTCCAGAAGGCGTTGCTCCCTACATTCTTAGAGGTAAGGCGCGTCGTCTTAATGATAACGGTTTTCAGCTTGGGCGCATTGGCAAAGGCTTTGCTGCCAATGGATTTCACGGAAGCCGGAATCGTGGCTTTCGTCATTTTTTTACATCCGTAGAAGGATTGCTTTCCAATTTTGGCCACTTTGCCTGGAAGCGTGATTTGGGTTAATGCCGTGCATTGATAGAAGGCCTTATCCCCAATGGAAGTGATTCCCTTGCCCAAGGAAACGGTCTTTAGATTCGTGCATTGGCTGAAGGAGTTCTTCTTAATCTGGGTCACGTTATTCCCAACCGTCACCTTCGTGATTTTCTTGTTGCCCTTGAAGGCCTTTTCTGCAATGCCAGTGACCTTATAAGTGATTTTCCCGATGGTGACCGTAGAGGGCACTTTTATGGAAGCTGTTTTGGCATTTTTATTCTTATAATATTCTACTGTGCCTCCCTTTTTGCCGGATTTTGTAACCTTATACTGCGCTTTGCCTTTTGTATCCGTTAAGATTTTTCCTACGGCAGGCGGATTGTCCGGGTTCGGCTTATCTGGATTATCCGGGTTCGGCTTATCCGGGTTGTCTGGATTCGGATTGTCTGGATTCGGGTTGTCCGGATCAGGCTTATCCGGATTGTCTGGATTCGGGTTGTCCGGATCAGGCTTATCCGGATTGTCTGGATTCGGGTTGTCCGGGTCAGGCTTATCCGGATTGTCTGGATCTGGATTGTCCGGGTCGGGATTGTCCGGGTCGGGCTTATCCGGGTTGTCTGGGTCGGGATTGTCCGGGTCAGGCTTATCCGGATTGTCTGGATCTGGATTGTCCGGGTCAGGTTTATCCGGATTGTCTGGATCCGGCTTATCCGGGTTGTCTGGATCTGGGTTGTCTGGATTTGGATTGTCCGGGTCAGGCTTATCCGGGTTGTCTGGGTCTGGATTGTCTGGATCTGGATTATCCGGGTCGGGCTTATCTGGATTGTCTGGATCTGGGTTGTCCGGGTCAGGCTTATCCGGATTATCTGGATCCGGATTGTCCGGGTCGGGATCCACTGGGGCTTTTGCCTGGAATTTTTCAAAATCCATCACCTTTTTGCCGCTGGACATAATCACGCTGCCGTTTGCATTCAAAGCTAACACCTGGACAGTATTGTAAGACGGAGCTGCCAGCAAGCCGTCGGACGGCATCTCTAAGGTGGCCTTCTGGCCGGAAATCTCGACGGTCCCAAGATTCTTGCCATTTACCAAAAATTCTACAGATCTCGCATTCCCATTCTCCACATTTGCCGTAATGGCTGTCATCCCGGAAGCCTGCGCTAGTATATCCTCTTCCTTCACAGTAATTCCTCCCGCTGCCCGATATCCAAGGGACTCCGCCAGCTTCTCGGGAGACTGGAATTGCTGATCCATCCAATTCAGCCGGTTCTTCAAGAAAGTCTTAAGCCTTCCTGCCTGCGTAATGAATCCTTTCTGGGAATCCGCGCCATACCACTTATCGGCATTTGCTTTGGCGGATTCTAACAGCAGCTCCTGGCAGGCGTCCATCTTGCCGCCATCCGCCACGATGCTGCCTATCTCTTCCCGCATTTGCGTGTACAGCTCATAGGCCTGCACTGCAAAATACGGATCCTGAATGATATACTTATACCATTGCTTCGCCTGCGCCTGGGCTGAAAAATACGTAGTCTGCCAGGACTTGTATTCCCGATGGCTTTCATACTGGCTTACCAGGCTGTCCGAAGACCAGTCCATATCCCAAACCGGCCCCATTTGGAACAGGCCGTCAATATCCTTGTACAAGTATGTGCTCTTCTTCATGGCGTCCACATTCATAAAGAGTTCCTGCACCAGCCAGTAACGGGTCAGGGCATCCATGTCAAAAAACTGGCTGTAGGTCATCTCCTGCCCAGCATGTTCCGTTGTGTAATCAGAAGCCTGAATCGCCTTCTCAAAGGCGTTGATATAATCCTGCACATACTTCATGGCCGTTGGGCTGGTGGCGATAAATTCCGGCTTGCTGAACTGGAGGGGCTGACCCAAGCTGGACTGGAACTTGGAAACCTCATCATAATACGCATCCAGCTCTATCAGAAAGCCGCCTATGGCATCCGGCATATCGGAAAGATACTTCAAAATGTCGTATTCCTTGCCATTGTATGTAAATCTTTTTGTAACCAGCCAGTTCATGTCTTTTTCGGCCAGCTGCGTCTCAATGGCATCCTGGTCGTCCTTGGTCAGGCCATTCCCGCTCTCCGCCTTGTAAACAGCCTTTGCCACCTCACTGGCATAATCTTCCCAATCCTGGATGTTTACCCTGCCATCCGCTATCCTAATCTGCTCACAGAACTGGTAGGTGCCCTGGTACTCGCCATTTAAAATCAAATCCACATGGACATTCTGCATATAAGGCATCCCCATGGCGCCAGACAAGTTGTAGGCCAGCATATTCCTCATATGGGATTCGTCCGTATAGTTGGCCAGAAGCACCCAATGCTTATTCTTGCCGAACCCAAAAATATCTGTCTTCTTATCCAGCTTTATTTTATAAGGCTTCTTGGGGCTCTGCCAAGTGGAATTGCCCCGCCCCTTAATCTCTATAGCGCCGTCATACAAAGTGGTATTGGCGGAATTGTATTCCGCATTTCCCTGAATCCGAAAGCTGCCGTTGATATATTTTTCCTTGCTGACAATCGGCTGGTTATTCTCCGTCTCCACATAAATGACCGGAAGCTTGCTGACATACATGGAAGCCTGGTAAGTCCCGGTGTGGCCGTTAGAAGTGGTCACAGTCAAAGTCAGCATCTTCTCCAAATCCGATTGGGAAGGCGTATAGGATTCCTGGGTAGACTTCACTGCCCCGCCTACCTTCCACTGGTATTCGCAATTCGTGCCCTTCGGGGCGCCGGTTAGGGTTGCGGTCAGAGGCGTTCCAACAGAAGCATACTCCTGGTCTATCTTAAGGGAAACCTCCTGCGCCTCCCCGTCGCCCTCTGCATAAACTATCAGCCCTGCCCCTGCATTCCCCGCTATGGATGTAGCGGCCATTGCCAAGGTAAGGAACAGGCTTATCATAGATATCCTCATTTTACGGTGTTTTTTCATACTGCGATTACTCCTTTTCTTTGCTTGTTAGGGGCTGCTGGCTGGATATAGGCTGCGCACACTCATTTTCAACGGAAACCACCTCCTTTGCATGTGCCAGGTTAGCGCTTCGCAGCAGTTTGCTGCAACTCTCTTTCTATAGCCATGATACCATCCCGCTATGCCCCTTGTCAAAGGCAAACGCCAAAAAAATCCTTTTTCCAGCCTGGATTTTATGGTATACTATACTGTATAATAATCAATTCCTTGGGCGCTTATGGGACGCCCGACAGAAAGGAGCAAGCCTATGGCATTACCACAAGAAATTTACCATACCATTGATGATATCTATGCCCTCCCGGATGGGCAGAGAGCCGAGCTCATTGATGGGCGGATGTATATGATGGCGCCGCCTAGCAGAACCCACCAAAAGATAAGCAGCAAATTACACCAGGCCATTGCCAATTACATTGATGGAAAAAAAGGAAAATGCGAAGTGTACGCTGCTCCATTCGCTGTTTTCTTAATGAAGGACAAGGCGCATTATCTCGAACCGGACATTTCCGTTATCTGCGACCCTTCCAAGCTGGATGAAAAGGGATGCCACGGTGCGCCCGACTGGGTCATTGAAATCACTTCCCCTTCCAACCCGCAAATGGACTACGGCATTAAATTATTTCAATACCGCACAGCAGGGGTTCGGGAATATTGGATTGTCAACCCCTTGAAAAAGACGGTATCCGTTTATGATTTCGAAAACAATGCGCTCTCCAACCAATATATCTTTGACGACGATGTGCCAGTATGCATTTATGAGGGCTTCTCTATCAATCTGAGCAAGCTGCTGCTAGGATAAATTTGAAAGGCCATCCAGGCTTTCACCGTAAAGCTTCGGGCTGCTAAATTACTGGCAGCCCTTCTAAGGAAAAGCTTATTACTGCGGCGGTTTAATATCGACGAATTTTACGCAGCAGATGGAAATTTAGGCAAGTAAAAACTTTGATATTTAACCGCCGCAGTAATATCACGGAACAGTTCCTAATCCCCTTTCCCAATCACGCATCCGGAGCATCTTTCTGCAAATCTGCAATATCCCCAAAGGGAATCTTTATCTCCCCAATTTTCAATATCTTATGCTCTGTATCTATCTTAGACACTGTCCCCGCCACCCTTTTGTATTCCCCGTTTCGGAAATACTCCGCCGCCACCGCATCCATCACATGGATTTGGCGCATCCTTTGATCCAGCTCGGCCAGCCAGTCCTCTGGCAACTCCCGCCTGGGCGCGGCTGCCCGCTCTTTTTCCCGAAGGGCTTCTTGGAACCCCTGCAGGGCGTCAAAAGGCATAAACTGCTTAGCCCGCGCCGCCCTGTCCATTTTCCCCCAAAGGCTTTTCGCATCATTCGCCACTTTGATGCCCCCCAATCTGCTGGTTTCTCTCCCTAGCCGTGCCCGCTTCCAGCAAGTCCATGCCCCGCACAATGGCATTTTTCCCATACCTGCGTTTCACTTCCAAAATGGCTTTCTGCAAATCCCTTTCCTTTTGCTCCTTGGCGCCGTCTGCAAATAAGCTGTGCTGCCATCCCCCCTCTTCCACAAGCTTGCCGCAAGTGATCGTGACCTTCCGAATAGGCTGGCCTCTTTTGACAATCCGCCGATACAGCTTTAGCAAGGGCAAAAGGAAAGCCTCATACGTATTGGCGCCTTCTTTCCAGGCAGTTGTCCCCACGGAAGGCTCCTGCCTGGTCTCATAGGAATACTCAATCCGCAAGGTTAGGGACTGGGCAGCGAGGCCGCTTTCTGCCAAATCCAGGCAAAGGGCGTCTGCCATTTCCTTCAAAATCAATTCACACTCCTCGAATGCATAGTCCCGCAATAACACCTGGCTCCTGGACACCATGCGGCTTTTGGGCTGATATGCCTTGATATCCCCCATAGTGGCGCTTTCCCGCCCCCAGGCATGGTCAATCAAAAGCTCCGCATCCACGCCGAATTCCCGATACAAAAGCCCAGAATCCGCATGGGCTATGTCTTGCATGGTCAGTATCCCCATATGCGCCAGCCGCTCCTGGGTCTTCGCCCCTACCCGCCAGAAATCCGTAAGAGGCCTATGATTCCACAACCGCTCCCGAAAGGACTCCTCATCCAGGCATTCCATGCTGCTCTTTGCATGCTTTGCCAGGATATCCAGCGCCACTTTTGCCAAATATAGATTGGTCCCCACCCCTGCCGCAGCCGGTATCCCAGTGCTTTCCCTGACATCCTCCATAATCTGCAGGGCAAGCTCCCTGGCTGTCAGGCGGTACAAAGAGAGATAGCCTGTCACATCCAAAAATGCCTCGTCAATCGAATACACATGGATATCTTCCTTGGCCACATACTTCAAATACACGGCATAAATATCGGCGGCATAGGAAATGTACAGCTTCATCCGGGGCGAAGCCATAATGTACTCCACATGGGGCGGAATCTGGTACACTCTGCACCGGTTCTTGATCCCCAAGGCCTTCATGGATGGGGTGATGGCAAGGCATATGGTCCCCTTCCCGCGCTTTGGGTCAGCCACAGCCAAATTGGCTTTCATTGGATCCAATCCCCGCTCCACGCATTCCACGGAAGCGTAAAAAGACTTCAAGTCAATGCATACGTACATCCTCTGCTCCATCCGCAAACCTCCATCCCATTGGCATTTAACCGCCAACATATATGCCCTTAGGATTTGCCGATTTGCGCTATTTCATGCCCCGTTTTCCCTTGAAATCCAAAAGTTTATGTGGTACTCTGTAGTAAGCAAAAAGAAACGTGAGATCATGGAGAAGCGTCTCGACAATTAAGCCAAAAGAAAAGCAGAGGCACAATGGAAATGAATTTGAATATTAAGGGGGCAAGCAGCCAATGAAAATACAAGAAAAGTGCATCCCTTGCACCATAAACCAGGCTATCAAGGTGGCGGATATGGTTGGGTTAAAAGAAAAAGATGAATTGCTGCGAAGCGTGTTTGCCTATTTGAGCAAAGTCGATTTTAAAAGCTCCTCCACGCCGGAATTGAATGGGGAGATTTTCTCATTGCTGAAGAAGGAAACCGGCAATGCAGATCCCTACCGGGAAACTCGGGCGCATTACAACAAGATTTTCTTAGAGCGGCTCCCCAAATGGGAGCAGGAAATCAATGGAATGGACAATCCCTTTCTGGGCAGCATCAAATATGCGATTATTGGAAATGTGATTGATTTTAACCCCATGTATGATTTGCCGTTCCAAGACATAGAATCCTGCTTCGCCGCATGGAAAGAAGAGCCCTTGGAATTGGACGATTCCGCCCTCCTGCAGCAGGAAATCCGCAAAGCGGATACCTTACTCTATTTAGGGGACAACTGCGGGGAAATATGCCTTGATAAAATACTGATAAAGAAAATCAAGGAGACAAACCCCTTGTGCCGCATTTTTTTCGCCACAAGAGGGGAAGCCGTTGTGAATGACTCCATAGAAGAAGACGCTTACGCCGTGGGCATGGACGGCTATGCGGATATCATCAGCAACGGCGATGGCTCCTTGGGGACTGTTCTATACAGAACCTCTGCTAAGTTTCAGGAAGCCTACCAAAACGCAGATATCGTCATTGCGAAAGGGCAGGCAAATTATGAATGCCTCAGCGAAGAGAAGAAGAATATATTCTTTCTCCTTATGACCAAATGCAGCGTGATTGCAGATGATATCGGGGTCGCAGCAAAGAAAATGATATGCATGAAAAGCCGGAATAGGCAATAATCCTTTTTCTTCCCGGAGACACACTCTCAATCCTGCACGTCAAACTATTCCTCTTGCCCCCGATACATCTTCCACACCCACTGCGCCTGATATCCTGGCACAATCTGCGTCCAGGAGGATGCGCCTATTACCCCCAGAAAACGTTCCGTATACCAAAGGGAATCCTTTGTGTCCATATGCTTGAACACCTCAAAAGCCTCTTTGCCTACAATCCCCATCCGCAGACTAGGGCAATCGCTTAAAACAGAGTTGTTTTCTCTGTTATTGTTCTTTCAGTCTGTGGTTTTTACTATTTAGCTGGTATGACATCAAATACCAGCTTTTTGAATAGCTGAATGTCCGTCATAAAGTCAATCATTTTTTGTTTCGTGGTTTTCTTCTTCATGCTCGGCTCCAGTTTGGTAAAATTGAATGCTATTTTCCTGAGCAGTGTCAGATTTGATATGGCGTTCCCACTGTTGGCCGTTGATGCATCTTCATGGAAATGGATATCAAGAACCCAGTGCAGACTGTTCTCTATTTCCCAGTGCCCCCTCGCCAGTTCCATGTATTTCTCTGCTGGTGTTTCCGTATCCAACAAGTGGTAATGAATCTCCGTCGTTGTTGTTTCCCCCACTGTCCTTGTAAGGCGGGCCATCCCAATGCAGTTCACATAGACCCATCTGGAATCCAGCATCCGTTTTATCTCCCCTGCATCAGCAAAAGTATAGTATTCCCGTTTCTCAATACGCCCATGGTTTTTTGTTATTTCTGTATGAGAACTGAGCTTTTTAAATTCCTCTTTATGTTCTTCCTCTAAATCTTTAAAGAACAGATCCACGTCTTCAAATGCAGCGCATTGGTTTTTCTTAAGCTGGAGACAGAAATGCCCCTCTTTTTCAATGGTTTTGTCCATGATGTCTTTCTGTGTGCCTATAGCGTCAATCGTGACTGTGCAGCCTTTGATATCTATGAGGTCAAGCAGCTTTGGAATCTCTGGTATCTCGTTTGTCTTTTCTCCAACTTCTTTCTGCCCGATGGATATCCCGCAGCCGCATAGGAAAGCGGAAAGGACATAAGGGATGTTCCCGCTTTCCGCTTTTTTTGTTGCCGCCCTTACTGCTTTCCCGTCTATTGCCACATGCTGTCCTGTTTTTGCAAACTCAAGGCTTTTCGTCCATTCCACAAACAAAGCCATGAACTTTTCTACATCAATTACCCTGAAAACATCTGAAAACACATCATGCGAAGGAACACCTTCCGAAAGCCCGAATTCCATGGAGAGTTCGGCTTCCCTTTTTTTCAGATAGTAGCTCATATTTGTGAAATCACTGTAACCAACCAGTACGCCATAGAGAGCAAGAAGAATAATATCAATCAGAGGATAAATTTTCCCCCTGTTATCCCTTGGATCATCTAAGTTTTTAAAAATCTCAAAAAAACTCTTTTCATTTTTCACAGCAGTCATAACTCCTTTTGTCCATAATTTCAATATCTTCTGTTATATACTATAGACAAAAGAAGTGCCAGCTTTTTCTTATCAATTTTTAAGCGATTGCCCTACCTCACCTGCGGTGGCCTTGACATTGACTGCCGGATATGCAAATGGGTAGCTAAGAGCTGCAAGCAGCACTATCCATAATAAATATGGCAATATTGACCAATACACAAACT
>CAOKUK010000042.1 GCA_948472595.1 uncultured Eubacterium sp. | reverse complement strand
AAGGCGCCCTGTGAGGGGGAAAAGGCATTGGAAAATGTGGTCGTGGCCGGCAAAGTCACGCCAGGGACAAAACGGGCGGCGCTGGGGCATTATTGCTATCCCAGACAAGACACGCTGTATTATGGGGATGTGGCCTTTGGGGTGGATATGAATATCAACCGAGGAAGCGGCGAGGAGAAGAAAAATGTGTTCCGAAGCCAGTATATCCAAAAAGGCCAGAGCTTCGTAGGCTACATTGCCTTAGGCGATGGCTTGGAGGAGGAATTTGGAGAAGAAATTAAGGAAGCGTTTGCCGGGCGCCCAGGCTTTGCAGGAAAGCCCTTGGACGCCTTGGCGGAAGAAATCCAAAAGGTGTTTGCGGGCATTGTATATATAGGGAACAGCCGCCATTCCGGCTATGGAGCCTGCCGCATAATAAGGGCGGAAGTGAAGGAGGGCATCCCATATGGCAAGCTTCGCAGCAAGAAAGATAGGGCGCAGTTTTATTTGGCGCTCCTATCCCATATGTCCATGCGCAATCGTTACGGCGAGCCATCTGGGCTTGATTTGGAAGGGCTGGCAAAAAGCCTGGGCTGCAGCTCCTTAAGGCTGGTGCGGTGCGCATCCTCCGTAACAGAGGTGCGGGGCTACAACCAGTCATGGAAGGGCATCGTCCCTTCTGTGCCGATGTATGAGGCTGGCAGCGTTTTCTGCATTGAGACAGAGGATCGAAGCGCCATACCGGCAGACAGGTTCCAAAAGCTGGAGAAAGAAGGGCTTGGCGTCCGCAGGAATGAGGGCTTTGGGCAGATTTTGATTTTTGACGGATATGAAGCCTTAAAGAAAAAGCGGCCTTTGGGAAAGGAAAAGGAAGACTTTGGGAACGCCTGGAAGCTTCCGCCCGCCCCTTCTGAGGACTTTTGGCAGGATATGAAGATTGCGGCCAAGGGGCTTTTTGCGCATCGCCTGGAGCGGGCAATTGAGAAATATGTGGTGCGGGAGGCCAAAAATCTTTATGGAATCAGCAGCAGCCAGCTGGGGGTTGTGCAGTCACTTTGCCAGGAGCTTTGCTATGCGCCTGGGGAAGCCAAGCGGCAGCTGATGGAATATATCCGCCATTCTGAAGAGAAGGAAAATAAGAAAAGCTTGCAGGATGGGAAAGGGAAAAAGGGAAAGCTGTATCGGTTTGTGGCATCTATGTTACAAGAGGATTTGTTAAAGCGGCTGTCTTTACAGAGCGAGGATGGGAAGCTTCTGGGGGTGGATATGGCAAAAATCCTGACAGAAGAGGATTTAATCCGTTATAAGCTGCAGCTTATCGTGGAGCTCATCCGATATGCGAACAGGGAGGTGAAGGAATATGCGGACTGATTTTGGCCAGTTGTGTGCATATAAAAAGGTAATAAAGTATGAAATCCATGCAGAATGCAGGGAGCCTTTGCATATTGGGACAGGCAGTGGGAAAAGCGGCGAGGTGCTTATCCATCCAGTGGAGAACCGCCCCTTTGTGCAGGCAGCGGGGATAGCAGGCGCATTCCGGGATTTTTATAGCTATGACAGCAAGTTGCAGCAGAAAATGTTCGGAAGCGCATGCCAGGAGGATTTGGAAGAAGAAGCGGGCGGTGAGATGGGAATGGCAGGAGGCAGCAGCCGGGTCTATATTACGGATGGATTTTTTGAGGAAGCGGCAGTCTATACAGAACTCCGCCCCCGCCTTAAGATTTGCCGCAAGACAGGCACGGGGCAGGCGGCAGAGACAAAGGGGAGCCGCAGAAACAGCGGACAGAAATTTGAGATGGAATCCATCTCTGCCGGCTCCAGGTTCGCTTTCTCCATGTACCTGTATGAGAAGGATGAGGATTATGAAGGCTTCTTAGAGCAGGGGCTGAAAGCCCTCCAGGAAGGCGCCATCCAGCTGGGAGGCCAAAAAACCAACGGCTGCGGCTATATAAAGCTCCTGTCCGTGAAGAAGGCTGTGTATGATTTTTACAGACGGGAGGACAGAAAGGCCTGGGCAAGGGAGTCAAAGGAAATGGAAGAGGCGCTGCCCTCTATTTTGAAACGGCCCTCTCCTTGCAGCCAGCGCCTTCAGTTTATCTTGTCCGGGAAAACGGCGGGCGGCATGCTTGTGAAAGCCATTTCTGTAACGGATGGCGCAGAAAATGCGCCGGATGCAGTGAACATCCGCAATCATCAGGAAGAATATATCCTGCCTGCCAGTTCCATTAAGGGCGTCATCCGCAGCCAGATGGAGAAAATTGCAGCCCGCCTGGGCCTGGGGGAGGAGTGCGTGGCAGGGATATTTGAAGGGACGTCTGGAAAGCTGCATTTTTATGACAGCCCCATTGGACGTCCAAAGGAAAATGAAAAGGCCGGCATCCAGCACCGCATCCATATCGACAAGTTTACAGGGGGCGTGATGTATGGCAGCCTGTTTAGCGAAAAGCCGGCCTATGGTGAGCTTGCAATCCGCATTGATTTGGAGGAAGGCCATGACAGAACCTGCGGCCTGCTGTTATTGGCTTTGCGCGATTTGGGGCTGGGTCTTCTGCCCCTCGGGAGTGGGAGCAGCATTGGCCGGGGTTACTTGGAAGGCGACCGGATTCAAGTGAAAAAGGGAGCGGAGGATTTGCTTAGGATAGATTGCAGGGCAAGGAAGATAGAGACAGGCGCAGCATGCGCCGAAAAATATCTTAGCGCTGCGAAGCCGGGAGAGGAGGGGTAAGATGAACAGACAGATAACAAAAGGCTTATATATGGAAACTATAGGGCTGCAGCAAGCCAGGGAGATGGCAGGCGGGTATGGCTACCTCATCGCCCATATGATAAGCAGCCTGCAATATGGGCCTGCAAAAGAAGTATCCGTGGATTGGGAAGAGCTGTTGGAACTCTGGGCATTTGGCCAAAAGGAAGCCCTGCATGTATACCAGTCTTCGGAAGGGCTTTGGGCCGTGCGCCTTTGCGAGGAGGGGGACGGCGGGGATTATCTGGTGAAGTCCTATGCAACAAGAGACCATAAAGTGCTTCAGGCCAAAGAATATCTGGCGCCTGATGTGGACGGGCAGGCCGTGACTGTATGCACCAGGCCGTTTGCCGTAATAGAGGAGGCAGAATATGGGAAAATATAATGGCTATGTAGGGGCGCCTTACAATTTTGCCGGGCTTAGCAAAAAAGTAAATAGGAAAAACAAAATCCAGCCCCACAATGCGGTGGATGATAGCCTGAAATCCGGGAGGATACGATATGAGATAGAAGCCATCACCCCTATTATAATATCGGCAGGCAAGCCAAAGGATAAGAAGCCAGAGGAATTTTATAGGGATTGTTACGGGAGGCCTGCCATACCGGGCAGCACTCTGCGGGGATTGGTGCGGAGCAATGTGCAGATTCTGAGCTGTTCTTCCCTGAAGGACGATATACAGAATGCATCCCTGATGTACCGAAATGTGGCAAGCGGAAGGGAACAGAAAACATATAATAGGATTTTAGGCAGCAATCAGGCGCGACTTTCCGATGGGAATGGCAAGACATACCCTATGTCTGTCTTAAGAAATGTGAAAGCAGGCTATATCCGAAGGGAAGGCGGCAGATTTCTGATTTACCCTACAGCCGTAGATGCCATAGAGCGCCAGAGCGGGAAGATGAATTACTATGTGCTCAGCGAGCGCCGAATTATGGATAATGGATTTAAAGGGTTTGAAGATTTACAGGGACTGGAATTGCAGAATAAATATACGCCTGGCGGCTCATTCCAAGAGAAAACAAGGAGAGGAAAGAAGCATTATATAGGCGAAAAAAACTTTAACTACCGTCCCTACTGGCGCAAGGTTTATTATAGCCTCAAGGGACTGCATCAAGTGGAAAGCGTCTGCTTGGCAAAGAGCATGGAGGATAAGCAAAAAGCTGGGATGAGAAAGGGATGTCTCCTTTCCTCTGGCTTTATGAGTGAGAAAAAAGCCTTTTATGTTATCCCGGAAATCAATGAGAATGGGGAAGCCATTCCCATTCCACAGAAGGATGTGGACAGCTACAGAAGGGATTATGAGGGAAAGAAGAATCAGATTGAGGCGATTGACAAAAAGTTCTTCCTGCTTCCGGAAGAAGGCCAGACGAAGCCGGTATTCTATATCCAGCAGGGAGGGAAGCTGTACTTTGGCTTTACGCCGAGGCTGCGGCTCTTCTATGACAATGACATCCATGCAGGCCTGCCAGAGGAGCACAAGGAAGCAGGCGTAGATTACTGCCAGACATTATTTGGCTATACCAATGAGGGAGGGAGCTATAAGTCGCGCCTATCTTTTCTGGATGCAACGCCTGTGCGGAAGCTGCGGAAAAAGGAAGGGCAGGACAAAATGATTCTGGGAGGCCCCAAGCCCACCAGCTATCTGGATTACCTAAAGGCTCCAGATGGAAAAGGCGGCGCAGTATCCTATAATGACGATTTTGTGCTCAGCGGCATGAAGCAATATTGGCTGAAGGAAGAAGTGGATAAGCCTGTCCTTGGAAAAAATGAGAAAGTGGCCACTTCCATTCGCCCTTATGAGAAGGGAGCGCTGTTCCAAGGTGAGATTAAGTTCACAAATTTAACAGAGGAAGAGCTTGGCATGGTTTTATGGGGGCTGCTCTTAGAGGAAAATAGCCAACAGAACATCGGGAAAGGAAAGCCCTATGGGTATGGCAGGATTGCCGTCCGGCTTACCGGCCTGGAAATCCTGGATATGGAAGCGCTCTATAGCACTGCCAGCCTGTGCCTGGAGCCTTACCGAAACCGGACAGATGAAAAAGGGAAGTATATTTCCGCTGCCAAAAAGGCTATGGAAAGTTTCCTGGGGAGGAATCCATTGGAAGAGCCGGGAATCCAGGAATTTTTGATGATGAAGGATATAAGGAAGGTTCCCCCGAAGGAAAGGGCGCGTTATATGCAGCTAACGGAGTACCAGAACCGCATAAGGGAGCAGATTCATCTGCAGACTGTCAAAGAGGTAGTGGAAGGCAAGGAAATCACTGCATCGAAAGTGCAAAAACTGTAAATTTTGATTTTGGAAAAGGGCGTGATAAGGCAGGTGAAAGTTATGCTTTATCACGGCTCTTGGAGCTGGCTTGGCTTCCACACATTTGACATTGAGAGGGCTGTTGATGATTTGAAAGAAATGTATGAGCAAAAAAATAATTTGACTGGCGCAGAATTCTATAGGAAAATCATTGATAGCCTGCCATTGCAGGAAATGGAATGTCCTTATTGTGGCAGTAAAAGCCGATTCAAGCAGCATGGAACATATTCTCGTTATATTGTGGAGTGGATAAAGGGACGGAAGGTTTGCTCCGTTCTGGAGGTTGTCCGGTTTCGTTGTGAAAGCTGCGGCAAGACCCACACGTATCTTCCATCCTTTATCATTCCATGTTCTTTTTATGGCTTATGCTTTGTTTTGGTTGTCCTTATGCAATATTTTAAGAGAGAGCTAACCATCGCACAGATTTGTGAAAAATATGGCATTTCAGAATCTATGCTATATCGGTGGGTTCATAGGTTTGAAAAAAGTTACGAGAATTGGGAAAAACTGATAAAAAGTGAGAAAGTTCAACGAAAGTATAGAAATAGAGAGAAAATCTTGGGAAAAACAGAAAATATTCTAGAATTTATTTATTGTATAATTTTTAGTGATGTTTTTTGGGATAATTATCTTCTTATATTTCGTAAAAGCCTTATGGAATGCGGGTTTGAGGGTAAGCAAGAAAATAAATGAGAAGAATAAAAATTTCTGGAAAAAAGTTGTAGTTTATGGTATACTGGCATTGTCACAAAGAAAATTTCAAAAAACCAAAAAGTGACGGAAAAAAGAGCTATTTTTGAATTGTCAGACAATTTTGGGGAATTTGCCCACCTGAAAGCCGCATAAACAGCGAGCTCCAGAAGCCCAGCATGGAAATGTGTGAAGCCCGTATAAGGGCATTGACACAAATAATGTTCGGTGCATCTCCTTCTACGAATTCCTATGGAAATGTGTGAAGCCCGTATAAGGGCATTGACACACAAGATAGCAATCCTCCTATACCAGATTATTATCCATGGAAATGTGTGAAGCCCGTATAAGGGCATTGACACGAATAATTTCCTCTGTAGAACTTTCATTCATTACCCATGGAAATGTGTGAAGCCCGTATAAGGGCATTGACACCCTTTTGCGCTCATCAATGTATCACGATAGCATTGACATGGAAATGTGTGAAGCCCGTATAAGGGCATTGACACATCTTTCTGGTTGGATCCCATCCAAGACATGCATCATGGAAATGTGTGAAGCCCGTATAAGGGCATTGACACAAACATCATTCATATAGCTTTAACGAAAGTTTCTTGCATGGAAAAGTGTGAAGCCCGTATAAGGGCATTGACACAAGCTCTGCAACCTTCTCTTTACTGATCTTAGTTACATGGAAATGTGTGAAGCCCGTATAAGGGCATTGACACCATCTTTGCTTGTGACAATAGAAAATTTAATTTTGCCATGGAAAAGTGTGAAGCCCGTATAAGGGCATTGACACACTCCTTATCGGCTTTAGCCATTCTTAAGAATTCATATGGAAAAGTGTGAAGCCCGTATAAGGGCATTGACACAGGATTTGTAGCGAGTTTCCAGAGGTGCTTTAATTATGGAAAAGTGTGAAGCCCGTATAAGGGCATTGACACACTCCTTATCGGCTTTAGCCATTCTTAAGAATTCATATGGAAAAGTGTGAAGCCCGTATAAGGGCATTGACACCTCATAAATCTAGGTCGCAAGGAGTTGTCACAGATTAACATGAAAAAGTGTGAAGCCCGTATAAGGGCATTGACATAATCTCCGAAAATAACATCATACTTATTGAAATTGCTATGGAAAAGTGTGAAGCCCGTATAAGGGCATTGACACATATTTCCTAAATAATTTAAGTTTTATTTTAGAGTCCATGGAAATGTAGGAAGCTTGTATAAGAGCATTACCCCATTTCCGTTTCTATTTGCATATAGACCCTTATTTCTTTATTCAAAAGTCAGATTCTTTCCGTAAATTATCTCTCCAGTAGATTTGATAAAAAAAATCTTTCCATTTTTATTTCCCACCCCCTCTTTCACATAATCTGGTCATATCATTTTCGCTCAAAACCATGTATGATTTTCTTAGCGCTTCCATGGATATCCAACCAACATACAACACTAGCAACAGTATCAACAACAGAACACGGAGGAACACCCAATGACCAAGAAACTCCAAGATAAGACCAAGCAATGGATGGGCTTAGAGCGCGCTACCTTTGAACAGCGCGCTGTGGCCGAGCAATATTACGAAACAGAATTAATGCAATTGATTGTCAAAGAATTCATCCGAAATAATAAGTCCCGCCTCTATGAAAAGGCAGACTATATGATCCTTTCCGTAGGCACCTCCTACGAGCCCCTGGTGCTGAACATCTCCCTTTTTCAGCCCACGAAAATCCTTTTCCTCTACACGGAGAAAACGGAGGTTACCATTGACAAAATCGTGGATTTCTGCGCCCTTCCAAGCTCTTCCTACCAGAAGGTGCTCGTCCATGAAATCAGTCCGCTGGACATTTACCGCCAGATTAAGGAAGCCTACCTCATGTGGAATTCCCCAAAAAAAATCTATATTGATTTTACAGGCGGCACAAAGGCTATGTCTGCAGCGGCGGCAATGGTAGGAGCCATAATTGATTTGCAGCTAATTTATATTGGCTCCGAGCAATACCTGATAGATTTCCGCAAGCCCCTCCCAGGCTCTGAAACCTTGTATTTTATCAACAACCCATATGCTGTCTTTGGGGATTTTGAGATTGAGAAGGCTATGCAGCTTTTCGGGCAGTATGACTACGCTGGCGCCAGGGATAAGCTGGGCGAGCTGCAGGAAAAGGTTCCAGATCCGGCCATCCGACAGCAGCTTCGCTTCTCCTATCTGTTGGCATATGCCTATGAGCGTTGGGACGCCCTGGAATTTGCCGCTGCCTACCAGGATATGAAGCAGCTTGTTATGGAGCTTTGCAGGGATGTCCGCCTGAACCGTCATTTCTTGTTGATGGACTGCATTGGGATTTTGCAGGAGCAGTTGGAAATTCTGGACGCCTTAAAGGATATTCAGGGGCTTTTCCGCCAAAAGAACCATATGGAGGTCTTGGGAAGCCTGGAGTATATCATGCCCCTGATGTTTACCATGCAGGCCAACGCCTTCATCCGGGAAGCCCAGGAAAAGTACGATTCTGCAACCTTGCTCCTATACCGCCTTTTGGAAATGATTGAGCAGCGCCGTTTGTCGCACTATGGGATTGACGCATCCCGGGCAGATTTTTTGAATATTCGGTATGATGAGAAAAAACATGCTGCTATGAAGCGTTTGTCCAAGGAAAAGCGTCTGGAAATTTATAAAGGGGAAGTCATTAAGATAAAGGCCAAGCTATTCGGCCAATGCAGCAATTCCTATTTGCCAGAACAGATTTCCTTGCTGGATGGCTTTATCCACCTGACAGCCTTGCAGGATGAAATTATGGCGGAAGGGGGCAAAGATTCCATTGCAAAGCTGAAGCGTTTGCGTTCTGTCGTGTATTTGCGCAACAACAGTATTTTTGCCCACGGCTTTTCCCCAGTCGGCAAGGGGGACTATGAAAAATTTAAGGATTTTGTGCTGCTGTTGTTCCGGCAGCTGTGCGGGTTGGAGCGGATAGACTACAAGGAATACAGCCGGAAAATGGAATGGGTGAACCCATTGGAAACCAGTAATTATGCTTTGGGGGTAAAGTGAAAATGACTGTCATTTATATAAAAGAGCAGGGAAGCAGCCTGAGGCGCAGGGGCGAGCAGATTGTTGTGACAAAGGGGAGCCAGACGCTGTTGGAGTTTCCTATCCACCATGTAGACAGCATTGTGGTTTTGGGCAATGTGCAGATAACGTCGCAGGTATTGGCGAAGCTGTTGGAAAATGGGGTTGATATCAGCTATTTTAGCCTTGGCGGAAAATATATCGGGCATACCCTATCGGAAAATTCTAAAAACATTTTCCTGCGTTTTGCCCAATACGAAGCTTACCATAAGGAAGAAAAGCGGCTGGAGATGGCAAAGCGAATTGTGGAAAATAAGGTCTGCAACCAGATAAGCTTAATCAAAAGCTTCCACTGGGAACGGGAGGAGTATGATTATCGGAAGGATGTGGCGCAAATGCAGGAGATTTTGCGAAGCCTTCCAGAAAAAAGGAATAGCCATGAAGTGATGGGGATAGAAGGGATGTGCAGCAATATATATTTTTGCTGCTTCCGCCATATGCTCAAAAATGGCGGCGTTTTTGAAAAGCGCATCCGAAGGCCGCCCAGGGATTCGGTCAATGCCATGCTGAGCTTAACCTATACCTTTCTGACAAAAGATATGGAAATGCTGCTGGAGGGCGCGTCCTTTGAACTATGCCTAGGGTTTTTGCATGGCATCCGCTATGGAAGGAAGTCCTTGGCGCTGGACATGATAGAAGAGTGGCGTCAGCCTGTGGCAGACCGCCTTGTGCTGAAGCTTTTCAATAAGAGGATGTTGACGGAGTATGATTTTCAGGAGGATACGGGGGAAGGGGTATTCCTGAATGAAGACGGTTTTCGCAAATTCTGCAAGGAATATGAGCGGTGGATGGCGGAGCCAAATTTCAGCAACAAAAGCTGGCGCCTCCTGATGAAACAGCAAGTGGGTGTTTTGAAAAAATCCTTGGAGGAAGAAGTGGGCTATGTTCCATTTCGCTATGAGGCTTGAATGGGATTCTATGTGATTAGCTATGATATTACTCCAGCGGTTAAATATTGCAACATCTTGTTTGCTCAAATCTCCATCTGCTGCGTTGTCATCAATCGCTGTAGCACTCGCTACAGCTCAATCTTCCGCCTTGCATATGAAGATTTGTTCTGCACAATCTGCTGCGATATTTAACCGCTGGAGTAATATATCAAAAACCAAGACCAGGAATAAAGTCGCTAAGCTTTTAGAAGGATATGGCAGGAGAATCCAATACAGTGTGTTTGAATGTGAGGTAGAGGAAGCATCCTTTGCCGTATTGTATGAGAAGCTGCTGAAACAAACTTTGGAATCAGGGACAGACAGCATCCGAATCTACCGTTTATGCAAAAAATGCGCCGGTGAGATTATGGTAATCGGCACGCCGAAGGGAAGCGGCGCCGACCCTAAGGATATTGCAATCATTGTATAGAAGGATGCTTGTTTCATATGGAAAAGGAATTGTGCTATTCATATTGAGAAGGAGGTGGAATCTCATTTGGGACTCTATGAGCGGATAATTGATAGAAACAGCTTGAGCAAGGCCTGGAACAAAGTGCGCAGCAACCATAGCGCAGCTGGGACGGATGGCGTGACGGAAGAGGATTTCCAGTCCAGGCAGAAAGAAATGATTTTGCAGCTGCAGATGGAATTACAGGGAGAACGTTATGCTGCCAGGCCGGCAAAGCTGATTGTGTTAGAAAAGGATGGAGCTGAACGGACAGTCAGCGTTTTGTGCATGCGGGATAAGATTGTGCAGCAGGCAATCTGCCAAGAGCTGAACCGCATCTATGAGGGTACATTTGCCAACGGCGCATATGCGTATCGCAGCGGTCGTTCTGCCCTACAGGCCGTGGAGCAGGCAGAGCGCTGGATTCAATCAGGGGGATGCCCCCATTATTTAAAGACAGATATTGCCCATTTCTTTGACAGCATCAACCAGGAAAAGCTGATGAAGATTTTGAGGCAGCGCATTGCGGATGAAAGGGTGCTGCACCTGATTGAAATTTGCCTGCATATGCGTTTCCTGGACAGTACAGGCGCATTGCATGACAAAACTTTGGGATTGTATCAGGGGTCTATATTAGCGCCTGTTTTGTCAAATATTTACCTGACGGATTTTGACTGCTGGCTGGAGGGCATGGGATATCTATACATCCGTTATTCCGATGATATCTTGCTTCTGGGGGAAGGAAAAGAGAAGTTTGCACAGCTCTTAAGAGAGATACGCAGCTTCCTGGAGCTATACGGCTTGAGCTTAAAGGAAGGCAAAACTCAGATTGGGGAATTGGCGGAAACGGTAGAATTTCTGGGGTATTGTTTTCATGGGGAGGGGAAGGCGATTCCGTCCAAGGCCTCCAGCCGTTTGGAAGAGCATTTGGAAGAGTGTTGGATGAAAAACGCCAGCCAGCCTATCAAGGAAAAGCTTCAGGCCTGCCAGGCGATTATTGGCGGCTGGGAGCAGTATTATAAGGGAAGCCGAGTTCCGGGCAGCATTTTTGAATACATCACTCTTTTGGATATGTGCCCCAAAGGAGGGCAGGGGGAGAGGGAGAAATTGGGGCGGTTAGAAGGCATGCGTTTTGCATATGACAATGCCCACAAGGATATCCTGCAGTATATGGCGGCTTACTGGGAGAAAAAGCAAGAGTTCCAAAATGTGCTGAAAGAATATGAACAGTATTACCTCATTCTGCATTTTGACCAGGAAAAAGCGGCAGGGATATCGGAAGATATGGAAAAAGAACTGATAAAGCAATACCAACTTGCAACAGTGGATGAGAATGAGGCAAATTTCACGGAAATCATGCAGCTTTACACAGACGCCCATTGCTACAACAAGGCGCGCCAAATCTTGGATTGGGTTAAACGCCGGGAAGGAAGCCACAGGGAGGCGGCCGCAGAGCAGCCGTTTCCTGCAAAGCCTGCCTGGACGGGGCATCATCTGTCCGAACAGGAACTGCAGCATTATTGGAAGCTTTTTGTGGGCAGGGAAGATATGTATAAACGGGTGGAAGTACTGGAATCAGGGAAGATAAATTATATGCCGGTCATGCAACCCCTTACGCCAAAGGAATTGAAGAGCCACCTGTCCGGGGAGGAAACCTTGGCCACAATTTTGCAGAGGAACAACAACACGGTGAAGTATATGGTTTTTGATATAGACATTTCCAAAAAGGAACTCTTGGCAGCCAGTGGAAACCAGGAACTGAGGGAAGAGCTCTTGCAGCTTGCATTAAAAAAAGCGGCGGAGATTCAGAAGATATGCCGCAATTTGGGTCTGACTGCTTATGTGGAATATTCCGGTGGCAGGGGATACCATGTCTGGATTTTTTTTGAGGAATGGATTGCGGTGCGCTATGCCAATTTACTGCAGGACATTGTTTTGGCAAAGCAGCAGTCTTATGAGGCGCACCTGGGCGTGGAATGCTTTCCCAATAAGACCAGGGTGAAAGGAGATAAGATAGGGCAAGGGCTTAAGCTTCCCTGGGGTCGGCATTTCCAGACTGGGGAATTTACCTATTTTCTGGATGGGGATTTCCAGTTTATGCAGCGGCAGAAGGAGATGCTGGGCGGTGTTGCAAGGTATAGCGCAGCAGCCCTGAAACGGATTATTGCGGCCAATACGGAAGAAAAGCTGCAAGAGAGAAATAAAAAGTGCTGGGATTTGGAGCAGTTCGGCGAGCTTCCAGAAAGCGTCAGCACCGTACTGGCGCATTGTGGGTTGATGGCATATTTGTGCGAAAAGGCGAAGCGCACAGGATACCTGCCGCATTTTGAGCGGCTGACAATCTTGTATGTGTTTGGCCATCTGGGCGAGGAGGGCAAGGAGTTTGTGCATCAGGTTATGGGGTATACTCTGAATTATCAGTACAGCGTCACCCAGAAGCATATCAAAAGGCTTCCGGAAAAGCCGATTAGCTGCATTAAGCTCCGGGAGCAGTATAAGAATGTGTCGGCAGGAATAGGGTGCAGCTGCAGCTTTAAGCGGACGCCCAATTGCTACCCCTCGCCAGTGCTGCATGTGATTAAAGATGCCAACCATGTGCCGGAGGGGATAACCATCCCATCTTCTAGGAAAATCAGCCAGCGGGAAGAGAAGAGGTTGCCCAATGCTTTGAATGTACATAAGCAGGCGGAAGAGATTATGCAAAAAATGATGGAGCTGCGCAAGCAGGAGCGAGGAATACGCCGCGCCATTGAGAAACAGGAGAAAGAACTGGGAGTCATCCTGGATGATATTGGGGAGGACTGCATTGAACTGGAGGTTGGGATTTTGAAGCGCAGGAAAGGGGAGAGGGGGTGGGAATGGAGCGTGGAACTCTAGGCGTAAAAGCGGATGAGAGCTTCGCAGGCCATCACTTAGCGGGAAACTGCTTCTGGGCGTAAATGGAACGGAAAGCGGTTTCCTGCAGTTGTTCGGATGAATAGAATGTAAATTTTGGGGGAAAATGGGATTGTTCTGACAATTGAAAGAGGATTTTATGATACAGGGGATTTTGGTATTGAAAGATAGGACGGATTTCTCCGTAACCCTTGTAAAATGAGGAGGTTTGGAAGAACAGATTATTGTGTGTGAAAATGGGAAAATTTTACTGGACGGAAGGAGAAATTAATGTTATACTATCACTGTCTCAGAGGGATTTTCCAAAAAACCAAAAATGAGGTGGAAAAAGGGCGATTTTTAAATTATCAGACAATTTTGGGGAATTTGCATACCTGAAAGCCGCATAAATAGCGGGTTTCAGAAGGCCAGCATAGAAATGAAAGAAGCCCGTTTAAGGGCATTGACACCATTGTTTCTTCTTTGATTACATTGATAGTGATAGTATAGAAATGAAAGAAGCCCGTTTAAGGGCATTGACACATCTTCTTCTGAATCAGAATCGCTTGTCGCCTCATCAATAGAAATGAAAGAAGCCCGTTTAAGGGCATTGACACAATATATCCATATCCCTTTAGGGATGCCTTCAGTCCATAGAAATGAAAGAAGCCCGTTTAAGGGCATTGACACCATATTTTCCAACTCGCTTTTTTTTCTTCTTTCATGATAGAAATGAAAGAAG
>CAOKUK010000041.1 GCA_948472595.1 uncultured Eubacterium sp. | reverse complement strand
CTTCTACTTGAAGCTCTTATTCAACAGCCTTATCCGCTTTGTCGGAGAGGATTTTACGCCGCTGAAATTCATCACCTTGCCGGAGGTGCCCACCAATTACTGCGTGTCCCAATCGCTGGACGGATCCTTCTCCTTCCTGTCCGCCTTGGACATGGAGGTGGACGTGGCCATTGAGTTTGCCTGTCGGTATGCGGACAAGGAATTTACAGAGCTGAATGAATATGTCCAGGCTTCCCTTGAGGATTTCCTGAACTTGCACAATGGGCTTTACGCCGTCAATATGTCCAATGACTTTTCCGTAGAGCTGCACCTTGAGCCGCCTGTGCTCCATGAAGACACCACGCTGGACACGGAAGCCACGGCGTACCTACTGCCGATTATCTATTCCTTTGGGAAGATTAATTTTGTGATTTCTATTTTATAAGCTTCTTTATGGGGGCATAAGGCTGCATGATATTGCGGCGGCTGCCTTAGCGGCAAGCAAGATTAACCGCCAGAGTCATATTGAGAGAAATGTCAGATAAGGGGATGCAGAAGCTCATTTCTTCTGCATCCCCCTAGTTGCTGAGCATTCGCCAAACCCACTTGTCGATTCGCCCATCTGCTGCGTTCGGTTTTATTTTATTTTTTACGTAATCTTAACCGTAATCGTCTTCTTCTTCCCACTGCCGTCTGTGGCCTGGGCTGTAATCTTTACCTTCTTGCCCTTTCCGGCTGCCTTCGCCTTTACCTTCCCAGCGCTGCTCACGGTTGCGTATTTCGTATTGCTGCTCTTCCACGCCAATGCCTTATTGGCGCCTTTGGAGGCCGTCACCTTCCCCTTAAGCTGCAGCGACTTGCCTGCCTTTACCGATTTCTTGCCGGAAATGGACACCTTTTTCACAATGCCTTTTTTCGACGAAATTTTATAGGAAGCCTTTGCGCCGCTTCCATCCTGGGCGGCAGCCGTGATTTTTACCGTCTTCCCGCCGGATCCCTTCTTCAGCGTGACCAGGCCGGACTGGCTCACAGTCGCCACCTTCGTATTGCTGGAAGTCCACTTCACGGATGGGTTGGCGGCGTTTTTCGGCGTCACCTTCGCAGTCAGCTTAAGCTTCTTCCCGGCTGCAATCTGCTTGGATGCGCCGGAAATGGCTATCTTCTCTACCGGGATGGCCTTCGCCGCCTTTAAATCATAGGGGCTCACCGCATAGAGCACAGGCTTGCCATTTTCCGTCACATACCACTGAACCTGTCCGTTTTGGAAAACCACAGGCTTGCAGTCAGAAAGGGGGAGCTTGCAAGTCACAATGGATGAGGTCAGCTGCGCTCCCCCATCTAAAGTCGCCAGCTTGGTGGCCTTTTTCCCTGTCTTGCCATCTTTCTCTTCCCACATCAAAAGGAACTGGTCTGCGCCTATTTTCACCAAATGAGGGGGCTTGACTTCCGTCTGCCCGCCTGTATACTTGGTAATCCAGACAATGCTGCTTTTTTCCAAACCTTTATCTGTCACAGTGACGAAAATATTCCTCTGGCCGCTGGTACCTTGGTAATCCTTCCCCTGAGGCACAGAATTCCCGGCAATCAGGCAGGAATCGGAAGACAGCTCAAAGCCGCCGATGGCGGCGCCAGTGGAATTCTGCCCCCAGTTCCCTCCAAACCTCATAGGATAAGTCCATTCCACGTCCACAATGCGGCCGCTTGCCTCACACCGGGAAATCATGGTTCCCCTGGGCGCACCATCGCCATGATCCACACGGTAGACATATGCGCCGTCTGTCTGGACAAACTGATTGAAGGAATGGGCGGCATACCCCAAATGGTTGTTCGCAATCTGAGTGAAAGACTGTGTCACCTCCATTTTATCCGTATCTACCACGAAGGTCATGTTTGCCTGATGGCGGAGCCCATCCTCTGACCGGTACATCAGATGGCAGGTATGGATATAAAGGCTCCCGCCCACCTCTGCCATGCGCAGGGATCCTGCGTGAAAGGGCGTGGCGGTGTTGGCGCCGTATGCTGAGACGCTGCCCAGGCGCTTCCATCCCTTGGTGTATTTGACCACCCGCAGGATTTCTGCCGTATCGTCTTCCTTGGTATTCCCCTTGCCGTACACGAGGTAATTGTGCTCTGCGCCGCTGTAAAAGCCGCCAAAAAAGGTAAGCTCCGTGGGGATTTCCTTTTTCTTTTTCAGCTTTTTTGTCTTGGAATCATAAGTTTCCACCACAACCTTCTCCGCCTGGGCATACATCCCCTGTGAACGGTTGATATTCTCTATCCGGTCAAAGGTGCCGTCCTTATTTTCCGACAGATAGGAATTAACCACCCGCGCATAATAAGCCTCGTAATCGTTCTTGGAGCGGTTATTGCTCTCAGCGCCGCTTAATTTTACGCTGTTGGCTTTGGGCGCAGAGACGACAGGGCTTCCGCTGACAGTGATACGGCACTGAGCCATGAGCCCCGCCTGGGTCTTAGCCGTAATATCCACACTGCCTGCCTGCCAGGCAAAGGCCTCCCCCGACTGGGAGATGGACGCCACTTTCCGATTGCTGGTTGACCATTGGATTTCCCCTTCCACCTGGCCATTCCCAGAGACTTTAAGCTGCATCTGGCTGCCGGGGCGCATGGATGCGGATGCGCCGCTGATGCTGATTTGGGTGGCTGGGGAACTTTCCCCGCCCCCTTCTGCCATGCGATATTCCCGAAACGCTCCTGCGCTGTTAGGCTGCTTAAAAAAATCCCTGCCGCCTGTCTCCCCAAAGGCTTCCGCTTCCTCTAAGTCCGCTGCGCCAGAGCCTGACAGGGATTTTGTATAGGCGTCCCCGCATACGGCACAGACATAGGACACCTCTTCTCCTTTTCCAGGCTCTTGCACATAGGAATGCCCCAATGGCGGGACAGCCTCTGCATAGGCGTCCCCGCAGCCAGAGCAGGCATACGCCCTAAGCCCCTCGCTGGCGCAGCCAGGCTTTCGGATATCCGAAGCCAGATAAGTGTGGGCGCAGCCCTGGGCTGGATAGGCACATGGGGCGCCGATGGCCTGGGCATAAGATTCCCCATAGCTTCCAGGGCGAACCCAAAAAGTTGGGTTGCCGCATCCGTCAAAGGCCTGTTCCCCGATTCCCGACAGGCTTTGGGGAAGCTTCACCAACTGCAGGCTCTCGCACCCTGCAAAGGCTCGGCTTTCAACCTCCTTGAGGCCTTCTGGGAGGACGGCGCCATACAGCAGCGGGTTCTCTGCAAAAGCCTCCTCCCCTATCCGGGCAATGCCTTCTGGGATAGACAGGCCAGCCAAGCCGCGGTCAGCAAACGCGCGTTTTCCAATGCCGCTCACTGGCACGCCGCCCACGGTGTCCGGGACAGCCGCCAAGGCGCTGTCCCCTTGATACCCTGTAATTTCAGCCGTGCCATCGGAAAGGATTGCATAAGTGAAATCTCCTTCTTCTTTTTCTTCTATGTAGGCTTCCTCTGCAAATGCTTCTCCTGCGCTTCCCTGCGCCTGCCCATAGGCCAGAACACCAGGCAGGGTATCAGACAGCAGCGCAGCCGACAGCACAAAGCATAAAAACTTTCCGCATTTCATAAAAATGCCCCCTTCCCTTAATTAACTATGCAATCCCCAAAAACCCCTTGACAACATCCTGCATCTTTGGCACCTCGCACACCGTCTTATGCACCGCCTCTGCCTTGCGGATTTCCTCAATGGCTCTCGGCACCTTCACGCCGGACAAAGCTTCCAGCTCATCCACCAGCTCAAAATCCGGCCTGCCCTGGTACTTCCCGTCAATGGCGGCCATCACGCTCCTGGTAAATTTATACGGGCTTGCCGTCGAGGCAATCACGGCCTTTTTCGCATCTCCTGTTTCCTTCTGGTATTTCTGGTACACGGCTGCCGCCACGGCCGTATGGGTGTCTATCACATAGCCTGCTTTCTCATAAAATTCCCGGATTGCCGCCGCTGCCTCTTCCTCTGTGGCATAATTCCCATAGAAATCGGAAAGCTGCGCCCTCATTTCCGGCGTTATCCCATATTTCCCTTCCCTTTGGAGCGCTTCCATCAATTCCCGGTTCTTCTGGTCGTCATTCCCGGCAATCCGATAAATCAGCCTCTCCAAGTTGCTGGAAATCAAAATATCCATAGAGGGCGAGGAAGTCAGCAGAAATTCCCGGTTCTTATCGTATGTGCCCGTAGAAAAGAAATCATACAGGACCTTATTCTCATTGGAGGCGCAAATCAGCTTTCCAAGGGGCAGCCCCATATTTTTTGCGTAAAATGCAGCCAGGATATTCCCAAAGTTCCCCGTAGGGACCACCACATTTAAGGCCTCGCCGCTTGCTATCTCGCCACTTGCCACCATTTTGGCGTAAGCATAGACATAGTACACAATCTGGGGCACCAGACGCCCGATATTGATGGAATTTGCGGAAGAGAACTGATAGCCGGCCGCCGCCATTTCCTCCGCCAGCCCTTTATCGGAAAACATCTGCTTCACCCCAGTCTGTGCCTGGTCAAAGTTCCCATGGATGCCCACTACAAAGGTGTTGTCTCCCTTCTGGGTCACCATCTGTTTCTCCTGGATGGGGCTCACCCCGTCCTTGGGGTAGAACACGATAATCTTTGTCCCCGCCACCCCTGCAAACCCTGCCAGCGCCGCCTTGCCTGTGTCACCGGAAGTGGCTGTCAAAATCACAATCTCATTTTCCACCTGGTTCTTCTTCGCTGACGCAATCAGCAAATGGGGCAGGATGGACAGCGCCATGTCCTTAAAGGCAATGGTCGCCCCATGGAACAGTTCCAGGAAATAAGCCCCCTTGGCCTTCCGAATAGGCGCAATCTCTTCTGTGTCGAACTTCTCATCATAGGCCCTCTTAATGCAGCCCCTAAGCTCCTCTTCCGTAAAATCTGTCAGGAACAGCTTCATGACTTGGTATGCCGTCTCTTGGTAGGACATGGCTGCCAACTCCTCCATGGGAACCTCCAAAGCTGGGATTTCCTCCGGCACGAACAGCCCCCCGTTTTCCGCAAGCCCCTTTAAGATTGCCTGGGATGCGGTTACCTTCTCTTCCTTATTCCTCGTACTCTTATATAACATATCTTTTTCCTTTCTCACTGAGCCTTTTGGCTTTTTGGGTTGCGTATAGCATGATGCAAGAAGGCGCAGAACCGCTGCCTTTGCATTTTTTCCCTATTATAAAAGTTTTCCCTGGCACTGTCAATCTCTGGCGCAAAAAACCATTGCGGCTATGGCAAGGTATAGAACTCATGCCCCCCATACTGGAACAGCCACTTTAAGTTCCTGTCAAACCACGCCATGTCGTTTTTCTCCGCCTTGCTTCGGGCAGAGAAGAACAATGCGCCCTGCGACACATCCTCTCCATGGATTGCCTGTTCCACAGCCTTCACCGTCTCCGGCATCACCTCCACCGTATAGTACCTTCCATCTGCCGTAGGCGCAAACTGCGGGCTGCCTCCCGTCCGCTCAAATACCACGTCATAGACAGAAGAGGCAAATTGCTCCGCCAGCACCCGGTTTAGGATTACCTCTGCCACCAGAGTCCTGCCCTGAGGATCCTCTCCGCCGGCCTCAGCCTCCACAATCCGAAGCAGCGCCTCATAATCCTTATCCGTAATGGATATGCCCCCATAAGGGTTCACAGGCTCTATCTGCAATTCATTCTGCATTGGCTCCACCCTTGCGCATGCAGCGACAGCTTCTTCCTTTTCTTGCTCCTGCCGCTTCCCTTGCGCTTCCTGCTCTTCTTGCGCCTTCTGCACGGCTCTCTGCCCCTCCTCAAAGATCCGCTGGCAAGAAGAAGCGAAGCTTCCCTTTTGGGCATATGCCTGGTTCTCCTTCCTGACCTGTTCCGCCAAATCCGGTTCCAGGCAAAAGGCCTCCACAACTTCCCCTGCCATTGCCACAGTCTCGCATTCCATGGCTTCCCGCCGCTTTCCTGCGCACTCCTTCCCCTGCCCATTGGAAGAGACCAACAGCACAAGGGAAAATCCTGACGCCAGGATAGCGCCGTTTTGAAGCGCCTTCTTTGATGTATTCTTAAAAAAACAGACGATTTCCCTGAGTAAATTTTTCATTGCCAACATCATGTCCCTTTCTCCTACTGAACCATGTTTGCATACAATTATCCTATTCCATGATATGACATAGGCTCATTCTTATTTTGCTTTCATTTTGCAAAAACATACATGGAAACGCAATAAATGGACAATACTATGCTGGCAATTATTCTAATTTTGTCAAGGTGAATTAATTGTTGAAATTTCGGGACAACGCCGCCTTAAATATTTCTGGATGCGGTCCTCTCTGTCAATCCCCTCTTCATTTTGCAAAATGGGGACTTCTTCTATCACTTCCTCCGTCTCATTATCGTAGGTGACATAAGCATGGTTTTCGCATATGGTATAGGAGTCCCCCCAGAACAGGCTCCTGCCAAAATCATCCCGCAAAATATGCTGGCTGTCCACCGCCATCAGGAAGGGTTGGTATGCATTCTGGGACAGATTCCTCTCTGTCCACATCACCATCATCTCATAGGGGAGCCGCATCAAATCATCCCAAATATATTTCCCATACCGCGCTGGGCGGAATTCTTCGTATTTTATGAAATAGTACCTCCAGTCATACAGCTTCTTTTGCCGGCATTCCTCCAAATAAGATTCTGCGATTTCCCATAAAAGCTCGTCTGTAAATTCCGCATGCTTGGACAAAAGCCTGTGCAGGCACTTTTTTGTTTGCTCAAAGCCGCTGACGGAGCTTTTGTGGAATAAGTTCCTCCAAGATTTCCTGGCAGGCGATCCCATTTGATAGCGCCAGCCATTTTCTTTCTGGGAATAATTCCCGACTGCCAGCAATGCGCAGCCAACCGCATCATAATCACAGCCAAACAAGGATTGGAATCTGGAAAAATACTCTGGGCGCTCAAGCCCTACAATCCCTATTTGCCCATAGAGCAAATCATGGTCTTCCAGCTCATAGAGGGATTCTGCAAGCTCTGCATGCCCCTCCACCCACCTCATCTTTTCCTGCTCCTCCAGAAGCTGGCTTGCGTTAAAGCTTGTCTCAATCGCGCTGTCTATCTTCCCTTCACAGATAATGGAATCCACTTGCATCAGGATTTTGGGCATACGGTTGCCGCCCGCCCTCTTTTCGCTGTCGCTGATTTCAAATTCAGAATTCTGCACCAAATTATTCACGACCCTGAGCCTTTGCAGGAATTCCCCGTCAGAAATTTCCTCCCGATGCAGCAAATAGGAAACAACGGCATATAACAAGATAAGCTTGTTCAACGTAAACGCCCGCTTCCCCTCTGCGTCGTCATAACCATGCAGGCAGCCCTCAAATAAATTCCTTTCATGCCTTTCTTCTATCTTAATTTTCCCTGGCTCGTGGCGATAGGAAAAAAGTCCTTCGAAAAACACATCGGAATCCTTTTTCTCCGGGAATTGGAGCCAGCAGTCAAAGTAAGATTCCAACAGGCGGATATTGCCCATTGCCTGCGGGTTTCCTTGGCCGAAATATTCATCCCACAAGTCAAAGGCGTCATTGCTCCTTCCTTGGGGGCTGTCCCCATTGCGATAGCAAATCACATCGCAGATAAAATGGAAATAACGCAAAAATTCCTCGCCCACCTCACTGCCCCCGCTGCGGTAGCTCCACAGCATATCCGTCCAGGCAAGGTCCACCTTAGCGGCAATCCGCTTGGCTTCCCCTGCATCTGCCTCTTGCAGCCTATGCTCCATCTCCGCCTTAAAATGCTCAAAAACCGTCAGCGGCTTCCCCCGAGAGTTCATCTTGATATAGAGCTCATCCGTAAGCCCCATGTCCTTAATCGGCAGAAAATAAAAGCAAATGGCCTTCCCCTTCAGCCTCTCCCACAAATCAGGGACATCTGCAAATTTCTCCCCTATGCTGTCTAACATAAGGAGCATGGCGCTAATCGTAGGATCCTGGTTCCAGTCCAAAGGAAACCATGGCTGATCCACAATCTCTTCTGAAATGCCGCGCAGGGAGGACAGGGGATGCCGTATCAGCAATGAGCAGAAATCTCTGGCGCTATACCTTGTCTCATAGGAAAACCGTTCCAGGAACTGATACTCGCTTTTCTCTACCCCTTCCTTCTTGGCTGCATACCAATGCAGTAAAAACAATGTGGTCAGCCTTTGCTGCCCATCTAAGGGCGTCATGATCCCCTCCGCATCTATGTCCCCATACACAAAATCCAATGTAATCGGAGCATGGGTCACGGCCTGGTATAGCGCCTCCAGAAACCGTTCCCGCACCCTTTTTATATCCGTCCCCTTCCGTCCCTGGGCATAATCCCTCTGAACCATGGGAATCACGATTTTCTCCAGCCGCACCTGCTCTCTGCCATCCTCAAACTCTGCGCCAAAAATATCCATTAGTGTATGCAATGTCGTCGCCATTTTATTTTCCCTCCTGCTCAATGCCAATCCTCTCTTCCAAATAATCCCCCAAAACAGAATTGATTGCCTGTACATAGGCAATGCGGTCTTGCTGCCCCCAGAAATGGAGCTGGTTTTCTTCTGATGGCGTATAATACTTTAGGAACACCATCTTGGTGCAAAATGGGATATACATCCCCCGCTTGTCCATTTCTATGATAGCATTCCGCTTCACGTCAAAAGCGGAATTGCTCAAGGCAGCATTCCCGCCGCTGTGAATGAGGGCGAGGTTTGCAATCGTGTGCAGGTATTCCCGGTTCCCTTGGACGGATAGCTTGGCAATCACCCTTTCCTGCACCCGCTCAAAATCCTGGCGCAATAGCTTCCTGCCTAACATAGCCCGCATTTCCTCCACAAGTTCCTCCTGTCCATCTCCCAACGCCTGAATCGAGGGAATATGGAGCTTAACCCACTCTTTCCATTCTTCCTGTTTTTTCATGCCCTCAGACTGCTGCGCATGGATATGTTCCAGGCTCACTCGCCCATTCTCCTGGAACTTAAACTTGTCAAAGGGAAACCATTGGGTATGCTCCCCATTCCTGCGCACGGACTCCACATTAAAAAGCAGCAGGAGCCTGCTGATTTTCCGATAATCCCCAGCCTTCTCATAGCTTAAATCCGCATAATTCCCATCAATGGCGACGCTTTCCCTAATAGCCTCATCCAAGAAGGCGCGGAATGCGCTCTTAGCCATTCCCTTGGACGCAAGGTAAAGCTCTGAGAGCTTCTTTGACCTTGAGGCAATTAAATACCCCGCCTTATGGTATAGCTCATGATTGCCAAACCAATCCTTGAGGGAATAAAAGGTATGTAAAATATCCTGCCAAATTTCATCCAAATCTTTCTCTTGGCGAAGAGAGTCAAAATAAAAAAACGTAAAATAAGGCTCTCTGTCATTCTCAGGCTTGCCGGAGATTAAGTCCAGTATCAAATCAACCCTTGTCTGATAGGCTGATTCTGCGCAATTCGTTAAAAAATACCACAAGGCGCTTTGGCTCAAATCCTTCTCTATGGCGTCCCACTGCAGGGCAATCTCCTCTTGCCTTTCCTGCTTCATTTCCCTTTGCCCGCTTCGGCTTAAGAACATCGCTTTTACCAGCTCTGCGCTGGTAAGGGGGATTTTCCCAATATTTAAGCGGGCAAAAAAGGCGATGGCGTCTTCAGATTCCCCCACCTCGTACCAAATCACCTTCACATCCTCTTCTAGGTATTTATTTAAATTCTGCATGGCAACGGACTTTTTCCCCTTCTTCTCAAACCAGGATTCAATGACCTTATAAGCATTGCACATATGCCAGAAATCAATATTTTCTTCCTCCCTTGCCATATCCATATCCTGCAGGAACTTGGCGGACTTTGTCCTGGTCTCATAATTTAACGTAAATTTGGGCTTTTCTAAAAAACCCCCGCTAGACTGATGCATATATTGGTAAATCAAATAAAGCGTTGTCAGCCTCTGCTGCCCGTCAATCAGCTCATAATAGTTCCCTTTTTTCTTCACCACCACAGGCTGCAGGCAATAATTCCTGCACATATGAGTTTCTGCGTCATAAATGCCAGAAACATCGTCCAATAAGCGCAGAACCTCGCTCTTTCCCCAGCGGTATCCCCTCTGATAAGACGGCACCTGGAACTCCCCTTCCAACTGCCCCACCAGCTTTGCCTCTAACTTAATCTCTGCCATGCTTTTCCCTTTCCTTTTCTTTTGATATGGAAACTTCCCTCCCCCAGTTGCCCGGGTTCATGTCATCCGGCGAAAGGCCTGCCAGAATATCTTCATAATGCCTTACCTTGCAATCCATGTATTCCGCCGCAGCTCTGGCTTCTTCCAGATTCTTATGTGACTGTTCCTGCTGCCGGAGGATAATCTGATATCTGGCCCTTAGGTTCTCCCCTGATTCCTCCAGCCGGCATAGGCGGCAGTATTCCTTAATATCCGCAATGGGAGCCCCGCATCTTTTCAGGTACAGGATGCCCTGCATCCAATTGGCGGACTCCTCGTCAAATATGCGCCGGTTCATGCTGTCCCTCTCGCACGGAAGAAGGCCGATATCTGTGTAATAACGCAAAGTATGCTCCGTTGTATGGAACATTTTTGCAAATTGCTTCATGGTATAATGCATCTCATTCTCCTTGTCCCTAATCCGAAATTATTCCAAAAAACATATTGACTTCGTGTTACACGAACCTGTTATACTATGAAGTAAGAAAGCCGCTATCACAATTATATTACTTCTGGAAGCAAATAGCAATATAGGCAAAATCCATACGCACCAATTAAAGGAGGAATCACAAAAATGGGATATTTAGGAGAAGAAATTCCAAAATTAGGGTTCGGATTAATGCGACTGCCCCAAAAAGACGGCGTCATTGACGTGGAGCAAGTGAAAGAAATGGTAGATTTATTCTTAGAGGCCGGCTTTACTTACTTCGACACGGCCTGGGCATACGCCGGCAGCGAGGACGCCATCCGCCAGGCGCTGGTAGAGCGTTACCCCAGGGAACGGTACCAACTTGCCACCAAAAACGCTGCCTGGATCAACTGCAAGACAAAAGAGGAGGCTTATGCGCAGTTTGACGCTTCCCTGGCACAGACTGGCGCCGGCTACTTCGATTTTTACCTGCTGCATAACCTGGGAGAGAGCAGGTCCCATTATTTTGACGACTATGGCATGTGGGACTGGGTGCAGGAGAAAAAGAAGGCGGGGCTCATTAAGCACATCGGCTTCTCCTTCCACTCTACGCCAGAGGAGCTGGAAGAAATCCTGTCTGCACACCCGGAAATGGAATTTGTCCAGCTCCAAATCAACTATGCAGACTGGGAAAACCCTGCCGTGCAGTCGAGGCGCTGTTATGAGACAGCCAGGAAACATGGAAAGCCCGTCATCATCATGGAGCCTGTAAAAGGCGGGATGCTGGCAACGCCGCCGGAAACGGTGGAAAGAATTTTCCGAGCCGCAGAGCCGGAAAGCTCCGCAGCCTCCTGGGCAGTCCGGTTTGCCGCAAGCTTAGAAGGCGTCATCACCGTGCTGTCCGGCATGAGCAATGTGGCGCAGATGAAGGACAACCTGTCTTACATGGCATCCTTTGGCGGGCTTACGAAACTTCAGGAAGAAACCCTCCAAAAAGCGCAGGAGGAACTGGCAAAAATCCCGCTGATTCCCTGCACCTCCTGCAATTACTGCGCAAAAGTGTGCCCCATGGATATTGGGGTCTCCGGGTCTTTTACCGCCATGAATTATTTGACGCTCTACCGAGACCTTAATCTGGCAAGGCATCAGGAAGAATGGCTGGTAGGCGGCCACGGGAAAAAGCATGCAAACGTTTGCATTAAATGCGGAAAATGTGAAGAAGCCTGCCCTCAGCATATCGCAATTCGGGATACCCTGGCAAAGGTAAGAGAGACATTGCTCACGGAGGAACGAAAATGAAAAACGAAATCACCATCCGCAAGGCAATCACGGAATCAGACGCCACAGCCTTTTGGGAACAGCTTCGCATTTATTTCAAGCGGGATATATTCCCAGACCCAGAGGATGAGGACAGGGCATACTTCCTCAGCGATACGGAGTACAGAAAAGACATACAGGATATCCACGACAGGCCCAAAGACCGATGCCACTATCTGTTCTTCCACCGGGATGGGCAGGATATTGGCTTTGCCATGCCAGTCATCTATACCACAGAGGATGGCAAGTGCTTTATTTTGGAATTCTGCGTCTTCCCAGAATTCCGGGGCTGCGGAACCGGCAGGGCATGCGCCAGGGCGCTTCTGGATTGGGCAAACGGGCAGGGCGCACACTATGCAGAGCTGAACTATGGCGGCAAGGATTGCCGGCTCCGCTTCTGGGAAAGCGTTGGATTCATCCGAAACGGCGCCGATGAATGGGGCGAGCCGCTGATGATCCTGCCCCCGGAAAATGACGTCCCTATCACCATTGAAATCCTCTCCGACCCAGAGGACTGGCAGCTGAAAAAACTGGAAAACGGCTATTGGAAAGAGCTTGGCGAACAAGCGCTGACAGAAGAAAGACAGAGCCAGCTCCAACAGGCAATCCGGGATGGCAAAATCACATTCTTTCTAGCCAAGCGGGGTTACCGGGCTGTGGGCATGTGCAGCGTGGCGAGACACTTCTCCACATACACTTGTTCCGATGCCGGCGTGTTGGAAGATCTCTACATCGAGCCGGCTTTCCGCAAGAAAGGCGCAGCCCGCGCGCTAATGCAAGCGGCGCAGGACTGGTGCCAGGAACATGGCATTGCAAGGCTAACCTTGCGCTGCGCACCCTGCGGCGAAGCAAGATGCCAAGCGCAAGTGTGGCAACACATTATGAGGAACGCTTCCTATCTATCATAAAGCATGCGGCAACATCATCGGATACAGCTATTTCGCATTTTCATCCTACGATGCCCCCATTACAGCCGTTTCTTAGAAAAGCCTGCCACTCCAAGCGCCAGGCATAAGAGCGCCAGAATCGCCGCAGACGCCATGCTGGCATAATAATCCTTGGGGCAAGCCGCCCCTCGCAAAAGAGGCAGCCCGTCTATGCATGCCCCTGGAAGGAATCTGCCAAGCTTGGGGAACATGCCAAACAGGTAAATGGCCATGACGGTTCCCCCTGTCCCCAGAAGCACCTGTGAGGCGCTTTGCGCAAATGATGAGAAAAATACCAGAAGCGCAATCACCCATATCCCAAACAGCCAGGCCATCGACGCCCCCAAGAAAAGATAGCTTGCGATGCTGTTGTCCCAAAAATATGCATTGTACCCATAGGTGATTCCAAAGCAAAGCCCATAAAGCGCCGTCCATGCAGCGCATGCCGTTATCGCTTTGGCAAACAGGATTTTAAAGCGGGGCAGCCCTTTTGCCACCACAGGGATTAAAGTCCCCCTTTGGTATTCCGATGTAAAGCTTCCGCTGCCCAGCAGAGCAAAAAGGATCATCCCTACCGGGATATTTTTGTAAAACTGCGCCCAGGAATCCATTGCGTCTACCGTAACGGCCGTAACGGCAAGCCCCGTTTCTGCAAGGGATTCCGAAAGCGCCTCCATCAGCCAGGGCGTCAGCTTGGCCATTGCCGGGTTCATAATTCCCAATAAGACAAACGCCAACATCAAGATTATGAGGCGGCCAGTCCTCCATAGCTCCATCCACTCTTTTTTTAGAAATGCAATCATTTTCCCACCACCTCCAAAAACAAATCCTCCAAAGACGCTTCCTGCCGCTCTATCCGCAAGACTGGCATCCTTTTATCTGCAAGGATGCGCAGGACATCCGGCAGGTGCCCCGTTTCTTCCAGCAGCAGGCTGCTTGGCCCTATGGGCTTTAGGCAAGGAAAATCAGAGCGCAATCGCTGCGCATCCTTTGGCCATTCCAGTTCCAGCTTTGTTGCGCAAGCTTTCCTCCTTGCCCGCACTTCCTCCAAGCTTC
>CAOKUK010000040.1 GCA_948472595.1 uncultured Eubacterium sp. | reverse complement strand
AAGGACTCATTGCCGCAAGACCAAATCAGGATGGACGGATGGTTCTTGTCCCTCTGGTAACAGGAATTCACGCGGTCCAGCATCATGGGCTCCCATTCCTCCCTGTCCCCGGGAACTGCCACATCCACGTCCGCAAGACCGCGGGAAATGGGATCCCAGGAGCCATGGCTCTCTAAGTTATTTTCCGCAATCATGTACAGCCCATATTTATCGCAAAGGCTATAAATACGGGAATCATTGGGGTAATGGCTGGTGCGGATGGCATTGATGTTATTTCGCTTCATAGTGAGGATATCCTGCAGGATTTCCCCATCCGTCACGGCGCGGCCTGTCTTGGAGCTGAATTCATGGCGGTTCACGCCCTTGAACACAATGCGCTTCCCATTCAGGCACATGACGCCGCCCTTCATCTCAAAGCGGCGGAAGCCCACCATCTGGGAGATGGCCTCCACAACCTCTCCCTCCTGATTGCGCACCTCCAACAGAAGCTCATAAAGGTACGGATCCTCTGCGCTCCACAGGCAGGGGGATTTTACGGAAACCAGCGCCCGAACCGTCCCGTCCAACTCCTGGCAGGCTTCTGCCACTGTCTCTTCCCCATCCAGCAGACGCATCGACACTTGGCCCTTGCCAACGCCCTCCATACAGACCTCCAACTCGGCGTCCTGATAAGAATCGTCTAATAACGTCTTCACCCGAATATCCTGGATATGCGCTTTTGGCCTGGTATATAGATAGACGCTGCGGTAAATGCCGGAAAACCGAAAGAAATCCTGATCCTCGCACCAACTTCCCGCCGTCCATTTAAACACCTGGACAGCCAATTTATTCTCACCTTCCACCAAGAAGGGCGTCAATTCAAATTCAGAAGGCGTAAAGCTGTCCTCGCTGTACCCCACATAGGAGCCATTCAGCCATAAGGCCATTCCGCTTTCTGCGCCCTGGAAAGAAATATAGAGAGGCTGCCCCTGCATCCGCTCCGGGACTGTGAAATACTTCACGTAACTGGCAACAGGATTGAAAAAAGCCGGGATTTCCCCTGGCTCAATCTGCTCATGCCCATCCCAGGGATACTGTACGTTCGCATATTGGGGCGCATCGTAGCCCTCCATCTGGATATGCGCCGGAACCTTAATGTCCTCCCAAGGGCGGCAGTCATAATCCATCGCCTCAAAGCCCTTCACGGAAGAAGCGTAATTGGGGGCATAGGCAAATTTCCAGAGCCCGTCCAAAGACTGGCGGAAGCTGCTCTCCCCACGCCGCAGCTCCGCTGCCGACGCATAGCACACATGGTCGGAATGAGCCTTGAGCCTGTTCTCCGCAAATACAAGGGGATCCTTTACTTTCCCATAATCAAACTGCTGCATGATTTTACCTCCATCTATTCTATTTCATATGAACCAGTAACCATTATAACCATCTTTTTCCAGAAAGCAAGCGCCTGGAACCACAAAAAAGAAAAAGCGCGCCTGGAAATCATCTCCTGCAGAATATACGTCCCACAAACCGCAGGAGTGACTTACCAAACACGCTCCTCATATTCACTTATTTCACCGCACCCGTAATACCTTCTGCGAAGCTCTTCTGCAGCAAGAAGAAGATGATAATCGTCGGCAAGCTACACAGCAAAACGGCTAACATCAACACCCCATAGTCTGTTACATAGCCCTCTGTCAAGTTTGCCACCAACATCGGCATCGTGATGCTGTTCTCACCTTGCATAATAACTTTCGGCCATAAGTAATTATTCCAAGCATTCATGAAAGTAATCGTCATAGCCGCTGCATAGGTAGATTTCATGGTAGGGATAAACATGCGGAAGAATATCTGCACCTCATTCAATCCATCTATCCTGGCAGCCTCAATGATATCAATCGGGAATGCCCTGGCATTTTGCCGGAACATCATGATCAAAAACGGCGTGGAAATCGTCGGCAAGATAAAACCAAGGGTCGTATTCTGCAGGTTTACTGTAGTGAACATACGGAACAATGGAATCATCGTCGCAACGAACGGAACCATCATCCCCAAAAGCAGGATAGAGAATACAAAATCTTTATGCTTATCATGGTAAATCTCAAATCCATAACCAGCTAAGGAGCAGATTACCAGTGCGCAAAGAGTCAAGATAACTGCAAATTTAAAAGAATTAAACATTGCAAGCTTCACATCCTGCTGTTCAAAAAGGGCTTTCCAGTTATCCAAAAAAGCTGTCCCCGGAAGCATCTTTCCTCTGCTGACATCCACACTTTTATTCGTAGCAGCCATCAGCATCCAATAAAGCGGAAATACGGATATCAGAGACGTGATAGCCAAAAAAATATACATCAATGCATGGGCTCTCTTCGTTTTAGTCACGCTTATCACCTACTTTCATCTGTACGAATGCCAGAATAGCCACAATGATAAAGATCAGGAACGACATAGCCGACGCATACCCAAAGGTCGGCACAAATTTAAAGACTGTGTCATAAATGTAATGGGACATGGTCAAAGTCGTCTGGCCTGGGCCTCCCTTTGTCAAGTTCACAGATTCATCAAACAGCTGCAGCGTACCATTGGTAGACATAATAGCCGTCATAACAATCGTGGGCTTCAACAAAGGAACCGTAATCTTAAAAAATGTCTGCATGGGGCTTGCCCCGTCAATCTTAGCAGCTTCGTAAACAGAATATTCTATATTTTGTAATCCGGCAAGGTAGAACACCATATTGTAACCGGTCCATCTCCATACCAAAGCGATAATAATCACAACTTTTGCGCTAAACGCATTACCGAGGAAATTATATCCCTTATCCAGGATTCCCAGATTAATCAAAACAGAATTGATAAACCCATCCACTCCGAACAGAGAACGGAAGATAATAGCGTAAGAAACCAATGATGTCGCACAGGGAAGGAAAATCGCTGTACGAAACAGTCCCTTGCACCGCAAGTCCTTATTATTCAGCATCTGCGCCAGCATCAATGCCAACACCAGCATAATAGGCACCTGAATAATCAAATAAAGGAACGTATTCCCTAAGGACGTCATAAAGACCTTGTCTTTAAACATCCGAATATAGTTCGTCAAACCGTCAAAACTTAAGTTATTTGCTTTACCGGTCTGCAGAGACAGGATAAACGCCTGAATCATCGGCCAAAAGCTCATAACTGCAATCATAAGAGTAGCCGGCGCCAAAAATGCCCAACCAGTCAGATTATGCCGTCTTTCCAATGACATTTTTCTCTTTTTGGGTCCATTTGCCTCACTCACATCTGTGTCCCCCTTTACTTTCAGCTGGGGGACAGCTGAAGCAGCCATCCCCCAGACTGTTTTTTAATATAATTTTGCTAAGCAATTACTGCATCGTAAACTCTACCTGCTCCTGTGCAGCCTTAACTTCATCTTCAATGCTTGTGCCATTGTTGATTACATTCTGCATTGCAGTTGCGATATAATTACGTGCTTCATAGTAATATACGCCCGTGTTGTTGCTTGGGGTCTTCCCAGCATATTCAACAATCTTCTTGAATACAGCATCTCCGCCGTAGAACTCAGCCGGCTCGCCATATACATCAGAATCCCCTGCCGGCAGATATGTAGCGATGGCTGCAGATGCCGGAAGGATTGTCTCATAGAATGGAACGCTCCCTGCAAATGTCTTAGCCAAGAAATCTTTTGCCAAATCAGGATTCTGGCAGTTGCTGGTTACGCACCAAGAGGAACCGCCGTTGTTGGAGTAGTTCGTAGCGCCGTCAACGCCGTCTAACTTAGGCATATTGGTGATGCCCCATTTCCCGCTCTGGTCTTCTGCGCTCTGGATAGAAGCCATGATCCAGCATCCATTGATGGTTCCAGCTACGGTTTCATTTGTAAGGGTTGCAACATACTGATCCCAGTCATTTACTTCAATCAAAACACCAGAGTCAACCAAAGCCTTGTATGTTTCCATAACCTTTGTCAATGTCTCATTGCCAACCATTGCAGGATTTCCTTCTTCATCGAACAAGGAAGCTCCGCAAGACTGCATCATCATCATGATAACGTCAGATTCGCCAGCCTGGCAGGAAAGCAACGGCTTGTTTGTCTTCTCCAGAACCTTCTTGCCGTTCTCAATGTACTGCTCCCATGTAACGTCTGTAAAGTCATCAATCGTAAGGCCAGCCTCTTCCAAAACGTCTGTCCTATAGCAAGCTACAACTGCGCCGTTATCGAACGGAACGCCATAGTTCTTGCCGTCTACAACAGAGTAAGCCGTCTTTGCTTCTGCAAACTGTGAGAAATCGATGCCGCTGTCCGTCAAATCCATGAATGCATCCGGATAAGAAATAACGTTCTTCTGGAACGCATTATCCTGCATCAGGAAAATATCTGGCAATGTGCTGAAATCACCGCTGGTTGCCGCCGTGGTAAGCTTGGTCTGAATATCATCCCATAGAGTCTCGATTACATCAAGATTGAAATCCGGGTTCTCTGCCTGGTATACTTTTGCTGCCTCTTCCATCGCATAGATGTTGAATTTCGGATCCCAGCACCATACTGTCAAAGAACCGCCGCCAGCGGATTCGCCCTCACTTACGTTTGAATCATCCTCTGCCGGTGCGTCTGCGTTAGCGTCGTCCCCTGTGGTAGCATCGTCTGCTGCCGGTGCGTCTGCGTTAGCATCGTCCTCTGCTGTATCGCCTGCGGCATCCTGGTTCGTGTCGGTCTTTGCTTCGCCGCCGTTATTACCGCCGCCACAGCCTGTCAACATTGTTGCGGACATTGCTACGCAGAGCAATGCAGCTAAGATTTTTTTCTTCATAGTTGTTCCCTCCCACTTTGAAAAACGTTTTATTGTGTCAGCGCATGGGATTCTCTGCCAACCTTCCCAGCTTCTTCCCGGCAGGCCTCAGAAACATGCCATGGCGTCCCTAAGGCTGTTGGCATCTATACGGCGTCCTATGCGCGCCGTATGCAGCCTCCGCCGCCTTTTGGCAAATCCCGGCGCCTTCGCCAGGCGGGCGCCCCCTTCCATATCATACAAGGCGCTTCCCAATTCTATCTGGCCAAGGAATGTGCATTCCCACGCACTTGGGTAACCCAACGCAGCTACTTGCGCAAGCGGTTGCCCCATGAACATAGTTTACCAGAGTTATTACTACTTGTCAATGTCAACACCTTCCAGTTTTTTCTACCGATTTTTGTGTATTCTGTCCAATAACTTTTCGTCAATATGACCATCTTTTGTCGATGGCAATCCTCTTTTTTAATGATAATTGACCATATTTTTCTTTTTTCTGACAGTCTCTTTTCTCTATGCCATGAAAAAAGCCCCATAAAATAGGGCTTTTTCCCGATTTTTTTCTTTACTGAATTTTTTGGTAAATTTGTATATAATTTTACTATTGTTTACTGACAGGTTTAGTAAACTCCTATTTGCATAGCATTATAATAGGATAATGAATCCCCCCATTCTTAACATTGTTTCCCAATCTTCCCCCTTTTTCCCGCCAACAAAAACAACCGAAAAAACCCTTTCTTTCCCTATGATATCCGCTTTCAACCCTACTTTCCATTCATTTCTCTAACACCAAATCCTTTAGTAAAAGCAAATGGGATAAATTTACTATAACATATTGGCGCCTCCGCCCGTGGACTCCTTCAGCACCACCTCATACCCCATTAAAATCCGCTCCTTCACCTGCCCTCCCCCTATCAGCTCCAGCAAAGCCTTGCAGGCCTCTATCCCCAACTTCCGGGCGTCAAAGGAAAGGGCGGTGATAGAAGGGAGGTTGTTGGCTAAAATGGAGCTGTCATAGAAAGAAGCGATCTTCATCTGCCTTGGCACGCTGACATTCTCCTTGCGGAGCTTATTCAGCACATGGATGCAGACCGCATCGTCCAGGCAGGCAATGCAGTCCACCCGGCTCCCCAGAAGCTTCTCCACCGCCCGCTCAATCATGGCGCCCTTCGCCACATTGACATGGATGATATCCTTGTCCACCAAAACCCCAGCCTCTTTATGGGCGTCCAAATAGCCGTCCAAGCGGTTCTGGGTCACTACATGGGATTCAATGCCGCCCACCAGGCCAATCCGCCTCATATCCTTCATCAGCAGCACTGACACCAAATCCTTGCAAGCCCTCCTATGGTCATTGTCCACCTGGACGACCCCCGGGTAATGGGTGCTCCCCACTGTCACGAAGGGCATCCCCTTAGACTGGAGGTACTCGATATGGGAGTCCTTCACGAAGGTCCGCATTAAGATGACCCCATCCACCTTATGGTTCTCCACCATCCGCTTCAGCTGGAAATCGTCATTCTCCTGGCCCATGGTGAGCAGGATATCATAATCCATGCTGAGGGCGGCCTCCCCAATCCCTGCCAGGCAAGTATGGAAAAAGGGCGGATCCACCACCGTATAGTCCTCCGGAAGCAAGACGCCGATATTGTAGGTCTTCAGCTTCGCCAAGCCCTTCGCCAGCACATTGGGCTTATAATGGTGTTCCTGGATGTAGGCAAGGACCCGCCTGCGCGTGTCCTCCCCAATCCTGCCTTTCCCGGAAATAGCCCTGGAGACTGTGGTCTTAGACACGCCCAATGCCTCCGCCACGTCCGCAATCGTCAATTTCTTCTCATTTTCCTTCGTCCATTCCATAATTATCCCTCTACGGGGGCGTCCCCTTCCTCTGGCTGGCTTTCCAGCTCTCGGATTCTGGCCTCTGCCGCCTCCAACGCGCCATAATTCGACACCAGCGCCTTGGCCGCATCGGAAAGCTGGTTGTACTGCGCCCTGGCTGATTCTACGGCGCCCCGCATGTCCAGCGTGATTTCCTGCCCTGCAAACTGATTAATGGCGTCAATCACCGGCTGCGCCTCTGCCTGGGCTGCCTGCTGGCTTGCCGCCGCTTCCTGATCCAGCTGGGCAATCCTCACCTCCGCCGCCTCCAATGCGGCGTAATTCGTCACCAACGCCTTGGCTGCGCTGCTCAGCGCCTCAAACTGGTTCCTCGCATTGGCCACAGCCTCCCTGCTGTCTAAGGTAATCTCCCCTAGGGCGTCAATCAGCTGGATGACCGCTGCCGCCTGAGCCTGGGCTTCCTGCTGCGCCCGCTCCTTAGCCTGCCTTTCCTCTTCCTGCAGCCGCGCCTGCTCCTGGGCGGCCGCACTGTCACTCTGGGTTCTATACACCAGCACGGCACACCCTGCCTCAATGTTCTCATACAGCGTCTTGGCCACGCTAAAAGGAAGGTTCACACAGCCATGGGAGCCGTTCCTCTTATAGTAGCTCCCGCCAAAGCTGTTCCTCCAAGTGGCGTCATGGAAGCCCACGCCTCCGTTAAAAGGCATCCAGTAGGACACCGGGGTAGCATAATCCTCTCCCCGAAGGGTCTTATCCCTCTGCTTATAATACAGCCCATAAGCTCCGGGAGGAGTGCTCCAGCCCTTGGACTCGTTCCCGGAGACAAAATCCGATTCCACGACCAAGGCGCCGTTTTTATAGTAGAACAGGTGCTGAGCCGTCAGGTTCACCTCCACATAGGTGTCCCCATAATCGTTGCCGCCCCTGCTGTTGGCCGTCTGGGCGTATGCCGGCTCCTTGGTCAGCGTCTCCCCCTTCTTTATATGCTCCGTCAGGGCCGCCACCTCCTGCTCCTGGTCAATCTTCCAGCCATAGTCCCCGCCGCTTACGGTCACCTCTGTCCCGTAGGAGGAATTCAGGGACTTAGACTTCCCCGCCGTATTGTATTTCTCCGCCAAAAGAGCCACATATTCCCTGATTTTCTCATCTGAGACGCTGACTTCCCTCTGGTCGCTGACGGACAGCCACTGGTGGATGGTATTCCCATCCAAAACCTCCTGGCCGTCCCCAAAATCATAGGTGACAGAAGTCCCCACAAGCTGGTTCATGGCCTTCACCTGTTTCTTCAGTTCCTTCGATTTTTTCGTGTATTTGGGCTTCTTGTAGCATTTGGCCTCCTCCAGGGAGAAGCTGCTGTCCAAATTTTGGATTGCCTTTCCCAATGCCTTCAAGAATTTCTTCTCATTCACAACCGTACCCTTCTCTTCTGGCAGGATCTTATACCCTTCTTTTTCTATGTATTCCGAAATGGTGGCGTCTAAGGGCTCTCTCATGCTGGATTTGTCCAAGACCGCCAATTTGCCGGCTGACTCCTTTAGCTTTTCCTGGCTGTAATCCACCATGGCCTCCACCTGGATGGCGGAAGTGGAAAACAGGGCGGCCGGCCAGGCAAAGCCGCTCTGCTTGGCCAGCTCCCGCTGCAGCGTGCCGTCAAACACTGTCTTCAAAGCCACATCCTCGCCTGCCAGGCGCTCTTCCTCCCCTTCCCTGGGCACAATCGCAATCTCATACCCATCCACCTGGGAGGCAATCATATCCTCCACTTCCTCAACGGTCTTGCAGGAAACATCCTTCCCATTGACGATTGTCCCATACAGGAAGCGGTCGTTAAAATAATTCGAAATCCCCAGATATACCGCAAAAAACAGCAGGAAAACGCCTGCCAGAATCAGGAAACATAGTTTTTTTCTGTTAAGCCTTTTTGTTGTCTTCATGATACTGCCTTTCCTCTTATCTCTCATGTTATTCCTTACAGCCCCAGGCGTCTCCTTGCGCCCTTCGCCGCATTTTCTTCCATTTTGGCTCCCTTTCATAAACCTATGCCAGAAAGCCTGAAAAAATACAAGCATTTAAAAACTTTTTGGTAAAAATGAAAATTTATGGTTGATTTTTTCTCACCTCCATGGTATAATGAAAAAAATTCGGGGTATGGCTCAGCTTGGCTAGAGCGCACGGCTGGGGGCCGTGAGGTCGCAGGTTCGAATCCTGTTACCCCGATTTTTTATTTTCTTTTCATCCCCAATCATGCAGGAGCCTTCTCCTGCTTCGGTTTCCATGGCAGCATGGAAGCCTTTTTTTGCGTTTTCTCCCATAGGGCTGCGCCCCTCCCCAAAACCTACCTTGCCATTATACGACAGAATTCCCCTGCCTGCAAGAATTTAAGCTTTAATTCATATTTTCTTAATATTATCCCCAACTGGATTTTACATTTTTTTTATATTTTTGTAAAAGTTGGAATCTCCTTCCCCACTTGACTTTTCCTCAAAAATGAATTATTGTATTACTAATATAATACAGTCATACATACAAAAAGGAAACGAGGTGATTGAATGCCATGGAATTTAAATTCTGACCGCCCTATTTTTCTCCAAATCATTGACAAAATCCAAATGGACATCATTTCCGGCTATTACCAGCCCGGGGACAAGCTGCCTTCCGTCCGGGAACTGGCGCAAGAAGCGTCCGTCAACCCCAACACCATGCAGAAAGCCCTGTCAGAGCTGGAACGAACCGGGCTGGTCTACTCCCAGCGCACCAGCGGGAGGTTCATCACGGAGGACACAGACATGATTCACACGCTCAAAGAGCAACGGGCGCAGGAAATCTCCCTGCGTTTTTTGGAAAATATGCGAAGCCTGGGATTCCAGAAGGAGGAGATCCTCGCCTTGCTCAGGCAAATCTTAGAACAAGATACGGCAAAAGAACGGACAATCTAATCTTATATATTATGGAGGACGCCATGACATTATTAGAATGCAACAACCTTACGAAAAAATACGGCTTCCACACCGCCCTCTCCCATATCAATCTCCGGATTGGAGCCGGGCACATCATCGGCTTGTTAGGCCCCAACGGAAGCGGGAAGACCACGCTGATCAAATTAATTGCCGGGCTGCTCGCCCCTACGGAAGGGGACATCCTTATCTGCGGGAAGCCTGTGGGGACGGGCAGCAAGCGCCTGGTTTCCTACCTTCCGGACCACACATACCTGGGAAGCCGCATGCGGATGCGGGATGCTATTCGGTTTTTTGAGGATTTTTACGAGGATTTTTCTTCGGCATGCGCCTTTGACATGCTGGAAAGGCTGGGCATTGACCCGAGCCGCCGCCTGAAATCTTTTTCCAAGGGCACTTTGGAGAAAGTGCAGCTGCTCCTTGTCATGAGCCGCCAGGCCAGCCTTTACTTATTAGACGAGCCCATCGCCGGCGTAGACCCTGCCGCCAGGGATTATATTTTGCGCACGATTATTTCCAATTACAATGAAAATGCCTCCATCCTGATTTCCACCCATCTGGTTTCCGATATTGAGAATATCTTAGATGAGGTGATTTTCCTGCAGAATGGGGGAATCCGCGCCTACGACTCCGTAGACGCCCTGCGCCAGCGCAGCCAAAAATCTATTGATTCTATCTTCCGGGAGGTGTTCAGATGTTAGGAAAATTAATGAAATATGAATGGAAGGCATCCTATAAGGTGCTGTCGGCTATCAACCTCGCGCTGTCGCTCCTTGCCCTCATCGGCTGCCTGTCCTTAAAATCCATCCCCTTGCACCGGGAAGACACGGCTTTCATCGCAATCCTCTTGATTGTGTTTTACGCCCTTTCCCTGTCCGCCTTTAGCTTGGTGACGCAGATTTACATCTATTTCCGCTTTTACAAAAACCTCTTCACATCGGAAGGCTATCTGATGCACACGCTGCCCGTCACCCCCATGCAGCTGTTCCATTCCAAGTTCCTGATAGGCTTTTTCTGGCTTATGCTGAATTCTGCGCTGAATATCGCCGCCCTGGCCGCCCTGGCCTGGTCAGCCGGCTTATTCCAGCGCCAGGGACCCTATTCCGCGCTGCAGCTTTTCTGCCTGCTTGCCTTTGGGGGATCTCCCTGGAAACTCCTGTGCTTCCTGTTCCTTGGCATGGCGGCCAGCAGCTTCACCCTGCTCCTAATGGGCTACGTCAGCATCCTTTTGGGGCAGCTGGTGGAACGGTACAAGCTGGGAGCCTCCATCGGCTTCTACATCGCCATCTATTTAGTAAGCCAGGTCATGGCCTCACTCCTGACAGCCATCCCCTCCACCCTCCTGGCTGTTTCCAATGGGATGGGCACCTATGAGGACTTTGCCTCATGGTTCTATGAGTCCCTGATGATCCGAGCTTGCCTTGGCCAGATTCTGTTTGGGGTGATTTTCTATATCGCCTGCCTCTTCCTAATGCAAAGGAAAGTGAACCTGAATTAGAAGCCTGGGCAGCAAGGCCATCTTTTTAATATACCACAAGCCCTCCCGGCCCCGCCATGCGATATAGCGCAAATTTATCTTATTCTAAAATGGCATGGCGAAAAAAACGCCTCCCTCCTATAATCAATTGCAAGAGGGAGGTGTGACTCATGGGTAAATCTAAAAAAATCTTATTGCTTATCCTGGCCTGCGGCATCCTGCTATCTGTCACATATGCCGCTTCCAAACTTTCTCAGCCAGAAGAGCCCACTGTCGTTGGATTTTTCTTAGGCGACGTAATCGAAACTTATTGACGCCTGGCATGGGGCTTGTGGCGGCATTGACAGATAATGGGCTGCCCCGTGCCCCCAGGCGACCCGCCTGGGCTGTTTAGCCCTGAATGTTATAATGCAGTTTTGCATACTTTTTCGTTTCCTCAGCACGTTCCTGCTGATTCATTGCCTGCAGGATGGCAATGCTCTGTACAAAAGATTTTCTAGCCAAATCGTATTGCCCCAGCTCTGCCAGGGCGCAGGCCTTATTGCAGATAAGCAATGGGAATATATGCAGCCTCCCATGCTCAATGCAATAGTCAATGCCAATCTGGCAGAGGTGCAAGGCGTCTTCAAACCTCTGCTCCTGCCCCATCCAAGAGGACAGGTTCTGCAGAATCATCGGGTATTTCAAAGACATCTCACTACCGCCGGGCGCATGCCCCTCAATGTATTCCTTCAGCTCAAACAGCAGGCGTACCCCGCTCCACAAATCCCCTTTGTCATGGTAGGCGCACCCGATATTGTTCAGGATGGAAATTTCATGGAAGGTCAAAAGCCTGCCCTTAATATGGATGCCGTCAAAATCTGGGATGGTCATGCGGATAATGTCCAACAGCATCCCCAGCACCCACTCGGGCTTCTCTCCCTCATGCTTCCGCAGCATAACTTTCGCAAACCTCACGTACTGCCTCACCATCTTCATCCCATAGTCCTGCCGCGCCGCTTTCTGCAGCCTTTCCTCCAGAGCCCGGATTAAGCGCCCTGCCTTCCCAAAATCCTCCCTGCCCAGGCAGCGCACCAACTGGCGCTCCAATTCATACCGCTCCATCTCCTCCCGGCTCAGATAAACCGCATCCATCCCGTCCGAAATGCCAAGCCTCTGCGTCAAGGCCTCCAGTATCTTCTTGCCTGGCACCTGCAATCCATTTTCAATCCGGGACAAAGTGGAAGGCGTGCAGATTCCATAGCTCAGCTCTTCTTGGGAATATTTCTGGCGTTCCCTAACGTCTCGTATCCTATCTCCCACGGTGTAATATGCCATGTCTTTTCTCCTTTTGTCACGTACCAACGCATTTCATACTTAAAATCATACAGAACTGGAAGGTATTTGTGTTGAAAAATTCAGAAATTGCGATTTTGGAAATTCATTTTGCGTAGTCCGGCGCATTCCATAAGAGCATGATTCAGGATGGCAATTCGCTCAGGTTATGCTAGAAAACTTTTAGTTGTCATTTTTCCCTATCAATGGTAAAATTAAGGCAGAAAAGGGAGAGGATTGCCTTATGTTTAACGAAGACTTCAACCATTATGCACGCCATCTTGCGAAGCGTTTCTCTGTCTTTTTGAGATGGCTGGTTTTTTCTATCCTATCCGGCGCATTGGTGGGGATGGCAAGTGCGCTGTTCCACTACTGCATGGTCTATGCGAATGCGGCAAGGGCAGCCTACCCGGGGCTAATCTTTTTCCTTCCTGGGGCTGGGCTGGTGATTGTGGGGGCGTACCACTTGCTGCATGACGAGAAGGACACTGGGACGAACCTGGTGCTCTCCGCCATCCAGTCAAGGGAGCACATCCCTATGAAAATGGCGCCGCTGATTTTCGTTTCCACGATTATGACCCACCTGTTCGGCGGGTCTGCCGGGCGGGAAGGGGCGGCCTTGCAATTAGGGGGCAGCCTGGGGAATACCCTGGGGCGGCTGTTCCGATTCGATGAGAAGGATCAGCATATCATGATTATGTGCGGCATGAGCGCAGCATTCTCCACCTTGTTCGGGACGCCTATGGCTGCCGCCATCTTTTCCATGGAGGTGGTGAGCGTGGGGATTATGCATTATGCGGCTCTGGTGCCCTGCGTCGTGTCCTCCCTGGTGGCAAAAGGGATTGCAGACTCCTGCGGGATTGTGCCGGAGCAGTTCCTGCTGGCAGGGCTGCCGGAATTCTCCATCCGTTCCGCCGTCATCATCGCCATTTTGGCCATCCTCTGCGCCGGCGTCAGCACCTTGTTCTGCATGACGCTCCACACAGGGGAAAGGCTGTACAAGAAATACTTCCCCAACCCCTACGTGCGGATTTTCTCTGGGGGCGCCATCCTAATGGTCCTCACCCTGCTGGTGGGGAACCAGGACTACAACGGGGCTGGGATGCCCGTAATTGCCCGCTGCTTTGAAAATGATTACGTGCCCTATGCCTTTTTGCTGAAAATCTTGTTCACCGCCGTCACCTTAAGCGCCGGGTTTAAAGGCGGGGAGATTGTGCCCTCCTTTTTCATAGGCGCCACTTTCGGGTGCTTGTTCGGGAACCTGGTTGGGTTCTCCCCGGCCCTTTGCACCGCCGCCGGCATGGGAGCCGTGTTCTGCGGCGTGACCAACTGCCCAATCACCTCCCTGCTGATTTGCTTTGAGCTGTTCGGGTTTCAAGGGATGCCCTACTTCTTGCTGTCAATATCCTTAGGCTACATGCTCTCAGGATATTACGGGCTGTACCACAGCCAGAAAATAGTGTATTCCAAATATAAGACGGAGTTCATCAACCGCAAGACCCATTAGGCAGAAACTGCACGAAGGATCCCTTGCCTCCTCCCAAAAAGTTACCCATATTTTCCACAAAAAATCACATTTTTTTACCTTTTCATTGGATGTTTTTCACATTGTTTTTTTTTTGATACAGAGTTATAATTCGGTGGGATAAAAAATGGGATGGATAGATCGGA
>CAOKUK010000039.1 GCA_948472595.1 uncultured Eubacterium sp. | reverse complement strand
AAATCAATATAGGGGTACTTCCGGCTGGAAGGCGTAATCTCGTCTAACTGTATTTTCTCCAGCGCCCGCTTCCGGGAAGTGGCCTGCTTGGACTTCGAAGCGTTGGCGGAGAATCGGGAAATAAATTCCTGCAGCTCCTTAATCTTTTCTTCCTTCTTTTTATTGGCTTCCTTCATCTGCTTAATCAAAAGCTGGCTGGATTCATACCAGAAATCATAATTTCCCGCATAGAGCTGGATTTTCGCATAGTCGATATCCGCCGTATGGGTGCACACCTTATTCAGAAAGTAGCGGTCATGAGACACCACAATCACCGTATTGTTAAAGTTGATTAAGAATTCCTCCAGCCATGCGATGGCGTCCAGATCCAAATGGTTGGTCGGCTCATCCAGCAGCAGGATATCCGGGTTCCCAAACAGCGCTTGCGCCAGCAGCACCTTCACCTTCAGCTCGCTTGCCATGTCTTTCATCAGGGAAGCGTGCAGCTCTGTCTCAATCCCCAGCCCATTTAGAAGCTGCGCCGCATCTGCCTCTGCATTCCATCCGTCCATTTCGGCAAATTCCGCCTCCAGCTCGCTGGCGCGGATGCCATCCTCATCCATGAAGTCCTCTTTCATGTAGATGGCGTCTTTTTCCTTCATAATGTCATACAGACGCTGATTCCCCATGATAACCGTATCCAGCACGGGAAATTCATCATACTTAAAATGGTCCTGCTGCAGGAAGGAGAGCCGTTCCCCAGGCGTGATGAACACTTCCCCCTTCGTGGGCTCCAGCTGGCCGTTCAAAATCTTAAGGAATGTGGACTTTCCAGCTCCATTTGCCCCAATCAGCCCATAGCAGTTCCCTTCTGTAAACTTGATATTCACATCTTCAAACAAAGCTTTCTTCCCAATCCTAAGAGTCACATTATTTGCACTAATCATCTTCTATACACCTTTCTGGATCTTGTTTTTGTCCTGTAGCGGCAATCTTTTTCTATTTTACAGGAAATCTGCCATTTTGCAAGGATATTTTGAAAAAAGTTTAGGTTCGTAAAGAATCGGGGCTGCGTTTACTTTGTCACTTTTATTTTACTGCTTGCGCCTTTCGAGCGGAAAAGTTTTTTGTAGGCGGATGCTTTTGCGGCGGGCACTTTAAAGGCACAGCTGCTCTTGATGTTTTTAAAGGCGCCTGCGCCTAGGGTGGCAGCTGTCAGTTTCGTGGTTTTTAAGGTGACGGACTTTAAGCTTCTGTTATTGCTGAAGGCGGCTTTTCCGATGGTCTTTAATTTTGCGGATTTTGCGGTGAAGCTGGTAAGTGCGGTGCATCCGGAAAAGGCGCTGCTATTAATTTTTACTAAGGACGCAGAGGTAAGGTTCACCTTCCGGATGGATTTGCATCCAAAAAAGGCGCTGCTTCCGATTTCCTTTATGCTGGCCAGTGTGATGGCGCCATTGGATTTGCCTGCCGTTTTGAGCTTTGCGCAATTGTAGAAGGCCTTGCTGCCGATGGATGTGGCCTTTGTGCAGCCGTTGACAGCGGACAGTTTCTTACATCCCCCAAAAGCTTGGCTGCCGATGGATTTTATGCCCTGGCAGCCTTTTACGGTTGTCAAAGCGGTGCATCCGGAAAAGGCCTCTTTCCCGATGGAGGCAATATTTTTGCCGATAGATACGGATTTTAAAGAGGTTGAGCCTTTCATGGCTTTGCCGGCAATGGCGGTTATTTGGTATTTTGTGCCGTTATAGGTAACGGTGTCCGGTATGGTCAGGCTGGAAGGCTTTTTCTTGTTGCCGCAGAAAGTAACGGTTTTTTTAGAGCCAGAGCCTATAATCTGATAGGAATTCCCGTTGCTGGAGGTAAATGTATTGGCGGCGGGCTGCTGTTGGGACGGTTGGGGCGCAACAGTTCCAGTAATACAGTAAGAGGTTCCGAAGGTATTCCAAATAACTCCCTTGGGGAGCGTGGGGCTTTGGCGGATTGCCTGGAATATGCCGATTTGAAAATCTTCCGCCTTGTTTCCCTTTACGATAGGAGCCTGTAAGACGCCGTCTGGGCGCACCGTCACGCCACAGCCACTGGTGCTTGCTTTGCTCCAGTCCACCCAGGAAGTAATATCCGCAGTTTCGCCGTAAGGGTGGGCGGCGGTGTAATGCTTCGCATATAATTTTAATGGCTGCGAAGCCCCGGAATTAATGGAAATCTTTGGGTTGCAGGAGGGGGATATCATAAAGAAATCCTCAAGCAGGTAATAGCGCTTGCTAGCGATTCCGGTTTCATTCTGTTCGACGGTCACGCCATCGCTCACATAGCCGGTGTAGGAAAAATTGGCATTGGCGCTAAAAGAGTCCCACTCTGTGTCTTTGCTAAGGCCTTCAAAGCGATACCAGGCCGTTGTGCCTTCTTCTTTGGTCAAGATGGAATGCTCGTTGCTTTTCCATTCGTAGGTAAGGCCAAGGATCTCATCAATCTTAGGTGAATTAGAAAGCTGGTTGACAGCCAGCTCGAATTTGTGGGTGCTTCCCGGGATAAAGTAGTTTACGCTTGTTTCCGGGAAGCCGCAAGGGCAGTCCTTGGCATGGTCAACGTCCATCAAGACGTCTCCGGTATAATGGGCGTACGCTGTGCCCCTGTTCCCCAAAAACAATGCGGCTGCAAACACCAAGGCTAGCAGTAGGGGGAAAAATCCGCCTTTTTCCATAACATCCCTGGCTTTCTTCCAGAGTATGCTTTCTTCTGCGTTTGCAAAACATAGCTTTTTCATAAAATTGCTCCTTCCTGAAATACAATCAATGGGTTCTGCGTATTTCCCAATTATACCATTCAGATTTGCCCCTTTCAAGCCTTTCCCTGTGTTCTCAGAAAAATACACGAAAAAAGCCGAAACCACTTGATTTTTTCCGCTATAATTATTATAGTATAAAAGAAGGAAAATTCTGCATACTGTAACAAGCGGTATGTGCAAATTCCACAAATTCAGGCAGGAGGGAAAATCCAATGAAAAGATCTATGAAAACCATGGATGGCAACCACGCAGCAGCGCACGCTTCCTATGCGTACACCGATGTTGCAGCCATCTACCCCATCACTCCGTCATCGGTTATGGCGGAAGCAACGGATGAATGGGCAACCCAGGGCAGGAAGAATATCTTCGGCCAGACCGTACAGGTGACAGAGATGCAGTCCGAGGCTGGCGCTGCAGGCACCGTGCACGGTTCTTTGGCAGCAGGTGCGCTGACCACTACTTACACGGCATCCCAGGGCTTGCTGCTGATGATCCCGAACCTTTACAAAATCGCCGGCGAAGGCCTTCCGGGCGTGTTCAACGTATCTGCGCGCTGCGTCGCTACCCATGCGCTGAATATCTTCGGCGACCATTCCGATGTATATGCTTGCCGTCAGACCGGCGCTGCCATGCTTTGCGAGTCCTCCGTACAGGAAGTTATGGACTTGACCCCAGTGGCGCACTGCGCAGGCTTAGAAGGGCATCTTCCATTCATCAACTTCTTTGATGGGTTCCGTACATCCCACGAGATTCAGAAGATTGAGACATGGGATTACGAAGATTTGAAAGACATGGTAGATTTGGATGCCATTGATGCGTTCCGCAAGAATGCATTGAACCCGAACCACCCGCGTCAGGACGGTTCCGCACAGAACCCGGACATCTTCTTCCAGACCAGGGAGTCCTGCAACTCCACATACGATGCTATGCCGGCAATCGTACAGAAATATATGGACAAGGTAAATGAGAAGATTGGGACAGACTACAAGCTGTTCAACTACTATGGCGCTGCTGACGCTGAGAAGGTCATCATCGCTATGGGTTCCGTATGCGACACCATTGACGAGACAATCGACTACTTAACGGCTAAGGGTGAGAAAGTCGGCGTTGTAAAGGTGCGCCTGTACCGTCCGTTCTGCAAGGAGGCTTTAATCGAGGCTATCCCTGAGACCGTTAAGATGATTGCTGTATTAGACAGGACCAAAGAGCCAGGATCCCTTGGCGAGCCGTTGTACTTAGACGTTGTGGCAGCGCTGAAGGGCAGCAAGTTCGATGCTGTGAAGATTACCAGCGGCCGTTACGGCTTAGGTTCCAAGGATACTACGCCTGGACAGATTATCGCTGTATACAACAATACCGAGAAAGAAAGGTTCACCATCGGTATCTATGACGATGTGACCAACCTTTCCTTAGAGGTAAAGGAAGACCCGGTTACCACACCGGAAGGCACCATCAACTGCAAATTCTGGGGTCTTGGCGCAGACGGCACCGTTGGCGCAAACAAGAACTCCATCAAGATTATTGGCGACAATACAGACATGTACGCACAGGCTTACTTTGATTATGATTCCAAGAAGTCCGGCGGCGTTACCATGTCCCACCTGCGTTTCGGCAAGAAGGCTATCAAGTCCACTTACCTGATTAAGCAGGCCAACTTCGTAGCTTGCCACAATCCTGCCTATGTACGCAAGTACAACATGGTGCAGGAATTAGTGCCAGGCGGCAAATTCCTCCTGAACTGCTCCTGGAGCCCAGAAGAGCTTGAGACCCATCTGCCAGGCCAGGTAAAGAGGTATATCGCTGAGAACAACATCGAATTCTACACCATCGATGGTATCAAGATTGGTAAGGAAATCGGGCTTGGCGGACGTATCAACACCGTGCTCCAGTCTGCATTCTTCAAGCTGGCTGACATCATCCCGGAAGAGCGCGCTATTGAGCTGATGAAGGCTGCCGCCAAGGCGACCTACGGCAAGAAGGGCGATAAGATTGTGCAGATGAACTACGACGCTATCGATGCCGGCGCAACCGGCGTGGTGAAAATCGAAGTTCCTGCAAGCTGGAAAGACGCCCAGGATGAAAGCTTTGCACAGGTTGCAACCGGGGACAGGAAAGACGTTGTTGATTTCGTAAATGACATCCAGATTCCAGTCAACGGCCAGGAAGGCAACAAGATTCCGGTATCCGTTGTGAAGAAATATGAGAATGGACAGACCCCGTCTGGTTCCGCAGCATTCGAGAAGCGCGGCATTGCCGTAGACGTTCCCGTATGGAACCCGGAGAACTGTATCCAGTGTAACATCTGCTCCTATGTCTGCCCACATGCCGTTATCCGTCCGGTAGCTATGACCGAGGATGAGGCTTCCAAGGCTCCGGAAGGGATGCAGACGCTTCCGATGACAGGCATGCCAGAGTACAAGTTCAGCATGACCATTTCTGCCCTTGACTGTACCGGATGCGGCTCCTGCGCAAATGTCTGCCCAGGCAAGAAGGGTGAGAAAGCCCTTACCATGCAGAACTGCGAAGCAAATGTTGGCGAGCAGGCTTACTTCGACTATGGCTTAACCGTAGAGAAGAAGATTGACGTAGTAGAGAAGTTCAAAGAGACAACCGTAAAGGGCTCCCAGTTCAAACAGCCGTTGCTTGAGTTCTCAGGCGCCTGCGGCGGATGCGGCGAGACGCCTTACGCAAAATTGATTACACAGCTGTTCGGCGAGAGGATGTACATCGCAAATGCAACTGGATGTTCCTCCATCTGGGGCAACTCCTCACCATCCACGCCATATACAGTGAATGAAAGGGGACAAGGCCCGGCTTGGTCCAACTCCTTATTTGAAGATGCGGCAGAATTTGGCTATGGTATGCTGTTGGCCCAGAAGGCAATCCGCGGGAAATTAAAATCCAAGGTAGAAGCCCTGGTAGCAGACGGCCATAACGCAGACGTTGCGGCAGCAGGGAAAGAGTGGCTGGATACCTTTGGCGTAGGCGCCCTGAACGGGACGGCTACCGATAAGTTAGTGGCAGCATTAGAAGCCTGCGGATGCGATGCTTCCAAGGAAATCCTGGCTGAGAAAGACTTCCTGGCTAAGAAATCCCAGTGGGTATTCGGCGGCGATGGATGGGCATATGATATCGGCTTCGGCGGCGTTGACCACATTTTGGCAAGCGGCCAGGATATCAATGTAATGGTATTCGATACCGAAGTTTACTCCAACACAGGCGGACAGTCTTCCAAGGCTACTCCGACCGGCGCAATCGCACAGTTCGCAGCAGGCGGAAAAGAAGTGAAGAAGAAAGACCTTGCTTCCATCGCTATGAGCTACGGCTATGTATACGTGGCGCAGATCGCTATGGGCGCTGACTACAACCAGTGCGTAAAGGCTATCGCAGAGGCTGAGGCATATCCAGGGCCATCCTTGATTATCGCTTATGCTCCATGTATCAACCACGGCATCAAGATTGGCATGAGCAAGGCTCAGACGGAAGAGAAGAACGCCGTAGAGGCAGGTTACTGGCATAACTTCCGCTTCAACCCACAGCTGAAGAAGGAAGGCAAGGCTGCATTCTCCTTAGACAGCAAGGCTCCGACAGGCGATTACAAGGCATTCCTGAACGGTGAGGTGCGTTACAACGCATTGGCAAGGTTCAACCCCGAAAGGGCAGAAGAGCTGTTTGCAGCATCCGAGCAGAATGCAAAAGAGCGTTATGAATATCTGAATAAATTAATCACCTTATATGGCGAGAACTAAAGCTAGGTAAGGCGACTGTTGCCCGGATGGCTAGGGGGGTAGGCTCCCAGCCGGAGGGGGGAGGCGCTTCCAGGGTCCAAGGGATTCTGGGGGCGTCTTTTTGATAGTAGGATTTTTTCTGCGATTCTGCTATAATGAAAGGAACATTTTGTGAGGTGATAGGATGGAAACCAGAAAAAAGAAGCTTCCAATAGGGATTGAGAACTTTGAAGAGCTGCAGATGGAAAGCTTTTATTATGTGGATAAGACAAATCTTATCAAAGAGCTTCTGAATCATTGGGCAAAGGTAAATCTATTCACGCGTCCGAGAAGGTTTGGAAAGTCTTTGAATATGAGCATGCTGAAAAGTTTTTTTGAGTTAGGGGGAAACAAAGAAATTTTCAGTAATTTGAAAATATCGGAAGAGACAGCTCTTTGTGAAGGGTATATGAGTATGACGTGCCTTTGGAAAAAGCGTTTGAGCGGGGGTATTATGGAGAGATGGTGATGTTCCTCCGAAATATGTTTGAGTATGCGCTTAAGTCCAATGACAGCCTGAAATTTGCAGTGCTGACCGGGTGTATGCATATCTCAAAAAAGAGTATCTTTACAGGACGAAATAATCTTAAGGTTTTGTCGGTTGTTGAGGTCCAGTTTGACGAATGCTTTGGCTTTACAGACGGAGAAGTAAGGGAGATGCTGGAATACTATGGATTCCTTTCGCATTATGAAGAGATAAAGGAATGGTATGATGGGTATCAGTTTGGAAATGTGGAAGTATATTGTCCTTGGGATGTGATAAACTATTGCGATGCCCTGCGGGTGGATTCAGATGCGCAGCCAAAGAATTACTGGTCAAATACCAGCGGCAATGAAGCGGTCAGGCGGTTTATTCAGGAATCAGATAAGGCGGCAGTCAGGCGCAAGGTTGAAAAGCTGGTTGCAGGGGAGATAATCACAAAGGAAATCCATCATGAATTGACCTATAAAGACATGTATGCTTCTGTTGATAATTTGTGGAGCCTTTTATTCACTACAGGCTATCTTACCCAGAGGGGGAAGCCGGAAGGAGACAGCTTTCGGCTGGCAATTCCAAATATGGAAATCCGGAAGATTTTTACTGCGCAAATCATGGATTTTTTCAAGGAGGGCATCCCGAAAAATGGGGAAGCATGGAAGGAATTTTGCGAAGCGCTGAAAAACGGCGAGCCCAAACGGGTGGAAAAACTGCTTGGAGAATATTTGAAGCGGACAATCAGCATTTGCGACACGTTTGTAAAGAAGCGGATGAAGGAAAATTTCTATCATGGCATCATTTTGGTGGAAACAGATGATGGGGAAATTGGAATTGTAATCGAATTGAAGTATGCGGAAGACGGAAAAATGGAGGCAGCCTGCCAGGGGGCGCTGACGCAGATAGAGCAGAAACGGTATGAGGAAGAGCTTTTGGATGAAGGGGTGGAACACATTCTAAAATATGGGATTGCTTTCTATAAAAAGAGATGCCAGGTGATGCTCGCATCTTATGACGAATCATTTTTGTAAACGGAGGAACACGTGGATGAAAAAAGAAGCACAGGTAATGGCGGTTCATCGCAATCGATTTGAATTGCGCGCAGAAGGGGAAACGATATTTGCAGGATTGAAGAAATCAGCGTTCTCTGCCAGAGGGGAAATGATAACCTATCCAACTGTAGGGGATATTGTGGAAATATTCTATAATGAGTGCGGAGATAGTCAAATTACAGGGGTTGCGCCCAGAAAATCTGTTTTCCGCAGGCTGAATGCAACGCCTGGGATGCCGGATCAGGAAGTGGCGGCGAATTTTGACTATATTTTTATTATGACGTCTCTGAATGAGGATTTCAATCTGTCCAAGCTGGAGCGCTATCTAACGATTGCGTATGAAAGCGGCGCACAGCCAATCATACTTCTGACAAAGGCAGACCAGTGCCAAGATGCGGGAGCATATCTGGAAAGGCTGAAAGAATTAAAGCAGGATAACATGGCAATCTGCATCAGCTCAAGAACCGGAGAAGGCATAGACAAAATGGAGCCCTTTTTGGGAAAGGGAAAAGTGTCTGTATTTTTGGGGTCTTCTGGCGTAGGGAAATCATCCCTGGTAAATATGCTGATGGGCGAGGAGATTATGAAGACCAATGCCATCCGCGAGTCAGATGCACAGGGGCGCCACACGACGACGCACAGGCAGTGCTTTCTCTTGCCCAGAAAAATAGAATTGCCGAATGGGAAAAGCATCCAGGGGGGCGGGATGATTATAGACACGCCCGGGATAAGGAAATTGATGGTCAGTGATGTGGAGGAGGGCATAAAGAGTGCGTTTGAAGATATAGAGGCTTTGATATGCAGGTGCAGGTTTTCAGACTGCCAGCACCGCAATGAGCCTGGGTGCGCAATACGGGAAGCGCTTAGCGATGGCACATTAAGCCAGAAAAGGTGGGAGAATTATCAGAAGCTGCGGAATGAGGAGAGGTATGCGAAGGAAAGGAAAAAACGTATTTTGACAAGGCAGAATAGTGTTTATCAAAAAAATAGGCAGAAACGCAGGGGCTGAGGAGGAAATGATAAAAAATGCTGCAGATATTGAATTTGACAAAAAAATATAAACGCAAGGTTGCTCTTGATGATGTTACGTTTGGCCTGGAAAAGGGCGTTTGCGGGCTGGTTGGGGAGAACGGAGCGGGGAAGAGCACTATTATGAAAATCCTGACAAGGCAAATCCGGCAGGATAAAGGGAGGGTCGAGTATGGGGGGAACCCTGGTCGGACAAGCATAAGGCCAAGGTAGGCTACCTGCCGCAGCAGTTTGATTTTTTCAGCAATTTGACAGTGCGGGAGTCTTTGGCCTACCTTTTGCATGTCCGGGGAATCGCCATTGTGGATGAAAAGGAGCAGATTGCAAAATGGCTGGATTACCTGAACCTCTCCGGGGATGCGGGGAAAAAGATAAAGGAATTGTCCGGGGGGATGCGGCAAAGGCTTGGGATTGCCCAGGCCTTTCTTGGGGAGCCGGATATCATACTGCTGGATGAGCCCACGGTTGGCCTAGATCCCCAGGAGCGCTTGGCTTTTCGGAACATGGTGAATGAGGTGTGCGACAATAAGATTGTGTTGATTTCCACGCATATATTGGACGATGTGGAGAGCGCTTGCGAGCGGATGGTCAGCCTGCGGGGCGGCAAGGTGACGTATGCGGGAAGCGTGGGAGGGTTCATAAAGGCAGATCGGAAGGCGGTGTATTCCATACGGATTCCCAGGGATGAGCTGGCAGGGATAGGGGAGGAGGCCAGCATCATATCTATCAAGAGGGATGGGGAGAGCCTGGCGATTCGCTTTTCTGTGAATGACGGGGAAGCCTGCAGGAATAAGCCGCTCTACCGCAATGGAAGCCTGCGGAAGGAAGAGAAGAGCCTGGAGGACGCCTATATCCACCACACATCGTATTCATTTAGGAGGCAGGGAAATGGGCATTAGGGAAATTGTGAGGGCATATCGAAGGGAAAGGTATCAGAAATGGATAGTCCTGTATTACCTGCTGCCGGGGGCTGCGGCGCTGCTTGCGGAGTGGGCAGTATCAAGGGTAATCTTGTATGGGATGGCCATGGTGACTGCCCAACAGGCCGCCGCCTTCTTTTCGCAGGAAAACGTGAACTGCATCAATCTTGGCTTCGGCGGCTTTTGGAAGAATCGGGCAAAGTACATATTAGGGGTGTCCTTGTTGCTGGCTGTGCCTTGGTTTGCGGTAGATGCGGCAAAGGCGGTCATTTATGGAATGCCTTGGCAGGCAGTTCTTTATGCGGCCTTAGGGTGTCTCTTTTTCACGGTATTGGGTGATGTGGTAGGGGTGACGGCAAAGAATGGGCTGGCCGCATACATGGCAATTGTGGCAGTGGTCTTCTGGCTTCTGCAGAAACCCTTGGTGCATGAATTGTATTTTCGCTATGTGTCTCCCTTGCTGCTGTTTGAGAAAAAAGAGAATGCGTTATGCGTTATAGGGATTGTGCTGGCCTGTGCTGCCGGGATGCTGCTGGTCTTTGTGCGCTCTTCCGGGAGGAAGCAAAAGGCCGTGCTTTTTTTGTACCTTGCAGGGATTGCGGCGGTAACGGCAGGGGAGTCTTTTGCAGAGCGCCAGCTTGCGTCTTTCGGATGGTCTGCAAAGGAGGCGGATGGGTATGTGCTGGAATATGAGGAATCTTTGGGAGAAGCATATGCAGGGCATCTGGCAGGGCTGCTGCATGAGGCAGAAGGGGTGCTGCGGTCATATGGGTTTGACATAGGGGCAGAGCGGTATGAGGTAAAGCGCTCCATCTATTTTCTGTGGGACGGAGCCGGCGCCAAGGTGTTTCTGCGCCTGCAAGGCGGCAAGGTCTTTGTAAATTGTTACGCAGAAGTGTTGTGCAGCCTTTCGGATGAGGAAATTATTGCAAGGTACTTATATGCGGTCATAAAGCCGTCCACAAGCCTCCAGCAGGTGGTTCTGGATTTGCTGGCCGAGGACGTCCCAAGCCAGGTGCTGGAGAAGAAGAAGTCAGAGGAATTGCTGCAGTATTCCTATAACAGCCAGGTAAGCGACACTGGCTCCTGCGTATCCCCCAAGCAATGCGTGGTGGAGGAGTGCATGATAAAGGCGGAGGGAGAGCTTTCTTTCCTTTACCAGGAGCTGGGGAAAATATCAGATTTGTCTGAACTGGATGCGGAGGCTTTTTCAGACAGCGCTTATAAAGATGTCATAAGGAGGATTCAAAAGGATGAGTAACGTGAAGGGTCTGTGCCGGACGGCATATATGGATGTGAAGCGGAATGCCGCCTTGAAGGCGTCTCTGGCTGTCATGGCGTTTTGCTATGCTGTGCTGATGGTGTTTGGCAGGGGAAAACCGGAGGAAAGCGTGTGGACAGCCTATGCCGTCTGTTCCATTTTAATGGCGCTTTCCCTGCCCTTGGTGTATTATGCCAGGCTCTCTGACAGGAACAGGGAAATCATACGGGCCGTCGTGCAGACCAAAACTGCCTCGGGCGCATGGTATGTGCTCCTGTTCGACCTGTCTGTTGCAGGGATTTTTGGCATTGCCTATCTGTGCATGAGCCTTGCGGCGGGGGCTGTGCTTACCGGCAATGCCATATCTGCCAGCCTGACGGCTTCCGTATGCCTGGAGCTTGCTATTTATATCCTGTTATGCCATGCGTGCTTTGGGGCGGCGCCAAAATATGCGGCGGGGCTAGTCGCATACTTGGCCTTGGCGGTTGGAATGCTGATATCAAATGATGTCTTCCTGGGGATTCTATGCCCTTTGGAGTATCGGATTTATGGATTTTCTTATGTTTTGGGCAAATTTTTGGAGATTATTAGTTTGGCAGTCATCAATGTGGGGCTGTTTGTGAGGAGGCGAGTGAAGTAAATCGAGAAAGGCAGGCTCTCAGAAAAAGCGTTTCCAGATATTGGAGGCGCTTTTTTCGTCCCCAATATCATTTTTATGCAAAAATTGCATTCCATACTGCAAAAATCGACATTGGCCTTGGATTCTAAAGCTTTTTATTTTATCATAGTAAAAAAAGATATTCATTAAAGAGTGGGAGAGGAAACAGGAAAATGAAAAGAGAGAGAAAAAATAATTTGTGGAATAAGTTTTTTATGTGCTTAATAGCATGGCGCTTGTTTTAGTAGTACAGACAGCAAATACGGCTTGTATATGGACATTCCACCAGCCAGAATTCCCACCAGAGGCGAAAAAGTTTAGCAGGGTTAAGTGATGGTTGCGAGATTGTCAAAGGCGTTGGTTAGGTTTCAGATATCTATTGGGTTAATAAAAGAAGAGGATGCCAATATTTACCAATATGGATATGCCGTGATGGCAGAAATGGCTTCCAATATTGTCATTTCTATCTGTTTTGGCATTTGGTTGGGACAGCTGAAAGGCGTCCTTTTCTTTTTGTGCATGTTCCTGCCTCTTCGAAGCTACTGCGGCGGATACCATGCAGACAAGGCATGGAAATGCATGCTGCAATCTATGCCGTAGCTGTGGGGGTCGTGGGGATGGCAAAGTGGGATGCATTGTATTTAGCCCCATTGTGGGCAAAAAGCCTTGCGGCTGCAGCATGCAGCGTAATTATGATATTCCTGGCGCCAGTGAACAATGAAAACAGAAGATTAAATGCGCATGAGAAAAAAGCATATACCATTGAATATTGGATGTTTTTTTTGTATAATGAAACTAAGAAGACACAGGATTAGTTCCTTGATGAAAAGGCGGGCTAAATTTTAAATATGGAGGTAGGTTAATGGCGACTTCAAAAGAATTTCATGATTATGTGGTGGAGAGCTTACAGAAAGTTGGGAGCGTGGCCACAAGAAAGATGATGGGGGAGTACTGCGTGTATTATCAAGGGAAGCTTATTGGGAATATCTGCGATAATTGCTTGTTCTTGAAGCCAACGGAATCTGTGCTCCGCCTGATGCCGGATGCCGGCAGGGCATATCCTTATGAAGGCTCTAAGACATTGATGGCAGTCGTGGAGGACGTAGAGGACACAGGGCTTATGGCAGAGGTTTTGGAGGGCATGTACCATGAACTGCCTGAGCCGAAGGGGAAAAGGAAGTGAATGGGGAATCAGGTAGGGGAAGGCGTGAGGCTGCAAGGGAAAAGTTTTTTGCGGCAAGATATTGGAGAAATGCGGAATAGATAAAACCCAACCCCCATAATAAAAAGTGTAAAGCACATTGGCAATCAACAGGCTTTACACCCATTTTGGGGGCTGCTCTTCAGTTTTTAAAGCGTTATATCTTCAATGTTTACTCCTAAAGATGATAACTTAGCGGTTGTAACTTTGATTAAGTAGTCAAGCATTTCATTTTTGTGGTCGCCATTTGCTTTTTTAATCTGCTGTAAATCTGTCAATAGTCATTGCAATGAGTTCTTTTTCAGTCATTGCTTCCTGTGCCATCCTTTCTCACTTCCTTTTCTATATAATATTTACATTATACAAAAAAGGCGGGGGAGTGTAAAGCCTTTTTCCGTATAATAAAAGCATGGCAGGTAAGGGGAAGGCGTGAGGCCGCAAGGGAAAAGTATTTTGCAGATAGGATTCTTAGCGGCAGCATCTTTGAAGTGGAAGCAGTCGTTTTAGTTTATGGTCCGTATATTTGCTTTGCACAATGAGAACATTGTGAGTTTGTAAGTTCCTTTTCCTGTTTTGCTCACAATCCCATCAGCTTCATGCTGATTGAGGACTCGCTGTAGCTGGCGGGCGCTGCAATTTAGATGAAATGCAGCTTGCTGTAGACCTTTCAGTTCTCCCTTGCATTTGTACTTCATGTAAATCAGAACACGTTGCTTTAAACTTGTCGGAGCAGCGTCAAGTGTTGTGATAGATTCCATTTTTTGTGTTAAGGATTCACATACCAGTTGTAAGAACCTGCAGTTTTCCAGTAGCGTATTTTTGCTTGATTCAATAGACAGGGCAAGGCAGATTACATCATCAATTGCTTTGGCATAAACATTGCCTGGCTGGTGCGGGAAAATTTCCATTTCGCCGAGCAAATCATTCTTCC
>CAOKUK010000038.1 GCA_948472595.1 uncultured Eubacterium sp. | reverse complement strand
TCGATTTCCCTTGGAGTACGCCAACCAAAGGCCCCTATCAGCTACCTGGACGGTCACAGGGGGCGGAGCCTTTGTACTTGGGACAAGAAAGGCAAATGTCCGCATTAGCGGGATCACCACAGGAAAGGTGGTGGACTACGGCATCAAGGACTCCATGAATATGGGGGCGGCCATGGCGCCGGCAGCCTGCGACACGATTTTCCAGAACCTGGAGGATTTTCAGAGGCAGCCGCAGGATTACGACAAGATAGTGACGGGGGATTTGGGCACGGTAGGGCAGGAGATTTTGATTGACCTACTGAAAGGGAAGGGCGTGGACATTTCCTCTGTGCATATGGATTGCGGGATTGAGATTTTTGACGGCGAGGAGCAGAATACCAATGCAGGGGGAAGCGGCTGCGGCTGCTCAGCTGTGACCTTAAGCGCATTGTTCCTGCCAGAACTGGAAAAGGGCGCATATCGGCGGATTCTGTTTGTGCCCACCGGGGCGCTGCTTTCCACCGTCAGCTTCAACGAAGGGCAGAGCGTGCCGGGGATTGCGCACGGCGTTGTGCTGGAATATGCAGGGGAAGGGGCATAGGGGTAAGGGACAGGAGGGAATCATATGGATTATATCAATGCGTTTTGGGTAGGCGGCCTAATCTGCGCCCTGGTGCAGATTTTAATGGAAAAGACAAAAATGCTCCCAGGCAGGATTATGGTGCTGCTGGTGTGCAGCGGAGCCGCACTGGGGGCGCTGCAGCTTTATGAGCCGTTCCAGAAATTTGCAGGGGCGGGAGCCAGCGTGCCCTTATTGGGATTTGGCAACACCCTGTGGAAAGGGGTTAAGGAAGCCATCGAAACGGACGGTTTTATCGGCATATTTAAGGGAGGATTTACGGCAAGCGCCGTGGGGATTTCGGCAGCCTTGGTGTTTGGCTACCTGGCAAGCCTTGTCTTTCAGCCGAAAATGAAAAAATAATGGCGAAATTGCGGAAGCTTCCCTGCAGAAATTTCTATCTAGCCTTGCATATATCTGATAAATTTGCCCATATTAATAGGGAAGCAAACCATAACGGCTCAGCCCAGATTCCGGTTGGGCTCTTATGCGAAATCTATAATAAAGGAGAGATTCTATTATGAAACAGTTTAAGAAAATCCTGGTAGGATGCCTGCTGGTGCTGGCATTGAGCAGCGTGGCTGCCTGCGGCACCAATGACAATGCAGACAATAACAACGGCATGAATGCCAACGACGCCACAAATAATGGCGCAACCGGCACAGAGGACGGCGCTGCCGGAAACAATGGCGGCGGAGCCAACGGAACGAATGGGACCACGAACGGCAATGGGGCAACCAACAATGGCGGCGACGGCGTTGTGGACGATCTGGGCGATGACTTGATTGATGGCGCAGAGGACATTGGCGACGACGTGAAGGATGGCGTGGATGATTTGACAGACGCCAACGGAGCAGACAATGGGGATAACGGCAATGCAGATAAGGGCAGCGGCAATGGCAAGGACAACGGCAATGCAGAGGACAACAACGGCAGCAATAGCAAGAACAACGCAAAGGACAAGGATACAAATCCGTAAAGATGCCGCATTATCCCGGTTTTGCGGGAATAAAATCCTGATTCAGGCAGGATAGTGGTTGGTTAGAGGTAGAAAATCGCAGAAGGCAGGGAAATAGTGGGAGCTAAGGAAATTTGAGAGAATTGCCTTAGCTCCCATTTTATGCGTTACTGTGAAATGCAGGGTTTATTCATCAATACTGTAATTCGGCGCTTCCTTCGTGATGTGTATGTCATGGGGATGGCTTTCCTTTAAGGATGCCGCAGAAATCTTCACGAATTTTCCACTTTCCTTCAAAGCCTCGATGGTGGCTGCGCCGCAGTACCCCATGCCGGAGCGGAGCCCGCCAATCAGCTGGAATACCGTGTCTTCCACCGACCCCTTATAAGCCACGCGTCCTTCCACGCCTTCCGGCACCAATTTCTTGGCGTCTTGCTGGAAGTAGCGATCCTTAGATCCGTTCTCCATGGCAGCCAGGGAGCCCATGCCCCGGTATACCTTGTATTTCCTGCCCTGGTACAACTCGAATGTTCCTGGGCTTTCGTCACAGCCTGCGAAAATGCTTCCCATCATGCATACGTTTGCCCCGGCGGCAATGGCTTTGGTCATGTCCCCGGAGTACTTGATGCCCCCGTCTGCAATAATTGGGACGCCAGAGCCCTTTGCAGCGCTGTAGCAGTCCATTATGGCTGTTATCTGCGGCACGCCAATCCCGGCCACTACCCGGGTGGTGCAGATGGAGCCAGGCCCAATGCCTACCTTCACGGCGTCCGCCCCCGCTTCAATCAAAGCCTTGGTGGCCTCTGCCGTGGCGATGTTCCCGGCGATTACCTGCAGGCCTGGGAAGGCAGCCTTAATCTTTTTCACGGCCTCCAGGATATTTTTGGAGTGGCCATGGGCGGAATCCACCACAATCACGTCAACTTTGGCATTGACAAGAGCCTCCACCCGATCCATCATATTGGCCGTAATGCCTACGCCTGCGCCGCAGAGCAGCCGCCCCTGTGCGTCTTTGGCGGACTGTGGGTATTTGATCTGCTTCTCAATGTCTTTGATGGTAATCAGCCCCTTCAAGGTGAAGTTCGCATCCACGATGGGCAGCTTCTCCTTCCTGGCTTTTGCGAGGATTTTCTTGGCTTCCTCTAAGGTGATTCCCTCCTGTGCGGTAATCAGCTCTTCGGAGGTCATGGATTCCTTAATCTTCTTAGAGAAATCCTCCTCGAATTTCAGGTCGCGGTTCGTAATAATTCCGACTAATTTTCCATTTTCCGTGATGGGGACGCCGGAAATACGGAATTTGGCCATCAGGTTGTCCGCATCCTGCAGGGTATGCTCCGGGGAAAGGGAAAATGGATCTGTAATCACGCCATTCTCGGAACGCTTCACCTTATCAACTTCCTCAGCCTGCTCTTCAATAGACATATTTTTGTGGATAATGCCGATGCCGCCCTGGCGGGCCATGGCGATTGCCATCCTGTGTTCCGTGACGGTGTCCATGCTTGCGCTCATCATGGGGATGTTCAGGGTAATGGCCTTCGTCAGATGCGTAGACAGGTCTACCATGTTCGGTGTGACCTCTGAGTATGCCGGAACAAGTAATACGTCGTCAAATGTAATTCCTTCGCCGATAATTGTGCCCATTTTTTTCCTCTCTTTCTGTGAAAAATGAAATTTCGTGGTTTTATTGTTATTCCCTCGATTCTATCAAAAAAGAAGGAGACTGTCAACGACTGGCGGACAATTTCTGGAAAAGATTTTCCGGCTTCTGGACAGGGCATAGGGGAAATGGTAAAATGGGCTTGCGCGGCCGTTCCATGAGAGATGGCAGAGTGGGCGGGCGTTGCCATAAGGAATAGAAGGAGGAGCATATGGAATTTCGTCCCTGTATTGATATCCATAATGGGAAGGTGAAGCAGATTGTGGGGGGGAGCCTGAAGGATGAGGGGGATCAGGCGGAAGAGAATTTTGTGGCAGAGCAGGATGCGGCGTTTTTTGCCAGGCTGTACCAAAAGCGCGGAATCAAAGGAGGACATATCATCCTCCTGAACCCAGTGGGGAGCGCTTATTATGCCGACACAAAAAGGCAGGCTAGGAAGGCTTTGGAAGCTTATCCAGGCGGCATGCAGGTGGGAGGCGGAATCCATGCAGGGAATGCCATGGAGTTCCTCCGGGCAGGAGCCAGCCACGTGATTGTGACCTCCTATGTCTTTCGGGATGGGAAAATTAATTATGAGAACTTGGAAAAGCTTCGGGCCGTGACGGGAAAAGAGCGCTTGGTGCTGGATTTGAGCTGCCGCCAAAAGGAAGGGGAGTATTATATTGTGACAGACCGCTGGCAGAAATTTACCGGGGAAAGGCTGGACGAGGCGCTGCTGGAACGGCTATCGGGATATGCGGATGAATTCCTGGTCCATGCCGTGGACGTGGAGGGGAAGGCCAGGGGGATTGAGGGGAAAGTGGCGGAAATCCTGGGGAATTGGGGGAAAATCCCGATTACCTATGCAGGGGGGATAGGCAGCTTTGCGGATTTGGAAGAACTGCGCAGGCTGGGGAAAGATAGGCTGAATTTTACCATTGGGAGCGCCCTGGATTTGTTTGGGGGGAATATGGGGTTTGAAGAGGTTGTGCGAACATGGAATTGACTTCCCACAGAGGATTGATTATAATATGGCATGACAGAAAGCAGCAATTGTAATGCGCAAAGCCGATTCCGGCACAGCGCTGCCCAAAAGGAAAAGGAGCCAGCCCATGAGCAAATACACGAAGCAGGATATTATGCGCCTGGTGGAAGAGGAAGACGTGGAGTTTATCCGCCTCCAGTTCACCGACATGTTCGGCACATTTAAGAATGTGGCCATCACCAAGAGCCAGCTAGAGAAGGCATTGGACAACCAATGCATGTTTGATGGGTCTTCCATCGAGGGGTTTGTGCGCATCGAGGAATCCGATATGTACCTATATCCGGATTTGGACACCTTCGCCATTTTCCCCTGGCGCCCCCAGCAGGGGAAGGTGGCCCGGATTATCTGCGACATTTACCGCCCCAATGGGCAGCCCTTTGAGGGCGACCCGCGCTATATCCTAAAGAAGGCCTTGGCGGAGGCCAGGGAAATGGGGTATCGGTTTGACGTGGGCCCGGAATGTGAATTTTTCCTGTTCCACACGGACGAAGAGGGGCAGCCTACCACCACCACCCATGAACGCGCCGGCTATTTTGACTTGGGTCCGGTGGATTTGGGGGAAAATGCAAGGCGGGATATCGTCCTGGCCTTAGAGGAAATGGGATTTGAGATTGAGTGTTCCCACCATGAGGTGGCTCCTGCCCAGCACGAGATTGATTTCCGTTATGGGGAGGGCTTAGCGGCTGCGGACAACATCATGACTTTTAAGCTGGCAGTCAAGACCATCGCCAAGCGCTTCGGCCTGTTTGCCAGCTTCATGCCCAAGCCCAAGCATGGCGTCAACGGCTCCGGCATGCATATCAACATGTCTATTACCAAGGGCGGGGAAAATATTTTCTGCGACCCTTCCGATGAATGGGGCCTAAGCCAGGAGGCCTATTATTTCATGGGCGGCTTGATGGAGCATATGCGGGGCATGGCCGCCGTCACCAACCCATTGGTCAATTCCTACAAGCGCCTGGTGCCGGGCTACGAAGCGCCCATGTACATCGCCTGGTCCGCCACCAACCGCAGCCCCTTAATCCGCATCCCCGCCAGTCGGGGGGCGTCCACCCGGATTGAGCTGCGCAGCCCGGACCCAGCGGCCAATCCTTACCTCGCCCTTTCCGTGTGCCTGGCGGCAGGCTTGGACGGTATCCGCCGCAAGATTATGCCCCCAGCCCCCATCAACGCCAATATTTTTGAAATGCGCAGAAGCGAGAAGCTGGCTCTCAATATCGCATCTTTGCCGGCGGACCTGCGAGAAGCAGTAGAGGCAATGGAGCGGGATTCTTTGGTCTGCCAGGTGTTGGGCGAGCATATCTGCCAGCGGTATGCCAAGGCCAAAAAGGCGGAATGGGCGTCTTACCGGGAGCAGGTGACCGATTGGGAAATCAGCAATTACCTATACAAAATATAGCATCATAGGAGAATTGCCTGAATGAACGTGATTGTAGCATTTCCAAAAGCGGAAAACGGAAGAAGCATAAAAAGCATCCTGATAAAGCATGGCTTCCGGGTCGGGAAGGTGTGCGCCACAGGCGCACAGGCTCTCCAGTGCGCCGATGGCCTTTCAGAGGGAATCCTGGTCTGTGCCAGCCGCCTGCAGGATATGCCCTATACCCAGCTGCGGGAATACCTCCCCCCAAGCTTCGAGATGCTGGTGTTGGCGCCCCCCAATGCTTTGGAGGGAGAGGCAATGGACCATGTGGTGTGCCTGCCTATGCCCATGAAGGTCCATGAGCTGGTCAGCACGATGGAAATGATGGCCTACAGCTTAGAGCGCAGGAAGAGGCGGCGGAAAGCCCATCCCCCAGCCCGCACCCAGGAGGATCAGCAGACCATCCAAAAGGCCAAGGAACTGCTGATGGAGCGAAACCATATGGCTGAGGAGGAGGCTTACCGCTACATACAAAAGTGCAGCATGGACAGCGGCACCGGCATGACCGAGACCGCCCAGATGGTCCTTAGCATGATGGGGTCATAGCTGTCCGGATAAAGCGGTAAAATAGATTTGAAAAAGGAGGTTTTTATGAAATTTACAAAAATGCACGGCTTAGGAAATGACTATATTTATGTCAATTGCCTGGAAGAGCCCCTGCCCAACCCACAGGAAACTGCAAAATTTGTCAGCGACCGCCATTTTGGCATTGGCGCCGACGGCTTGATTTTAATCAACCCCTCAGAACAGGCAGACTTCGAGATGGCCATGTACAATGCCGATGGCTCCAGGGCCGAAATGTGCGGCAACGGCATCCGCTGCGTGGCGAAATACGTCTATGATTACGGCCTTACTGACAAGAAGGAGATCACCATAGAGACTTTGGCCGGCATAAAGCGGCTTCAGCTGACCGTAGAAGAGGATAAGGCCTCCCCAGCCCAAAGCCGCGGAAAAGTATCCCTTGTGAAAGTGAATATGGGCGCCCCGGAGCTTGCTCCTTCGAAAATCCCAGTGCTAGCCTCTGGCGAACGGGTTATCGGCGCGCCTCTGGAGGTGGCCGGAAAGACCTACCAGATGACTTGTGTTTCCATGGGCAATCCCCACTGTGTGATTTTTATGGAAGAGGATGTGAGGGATCTTGATTTGGAAGCGATAGGGCCTTCTTTTGAAAACCATCCCAGCTTCCCCAACCGGATTAACACAGAGTTTGTGAACATCCTGGACCGCCAGACCTTGCGCATGCGCGTATGGGAGCGGGGGACTGGCGAGACGCTGGCCTGCGGGACCGGGGCTTGCGCAACCGCAGTGGCTGCCATGTTGTCCCAAAAGGCGGCTTCCGAAGTGACGGTGCGCCTTTTAGGCGGCGATTTAAAAATTGCCTGGCAGGGCGCCGATACTCCCGTCTATATGACGGGGCCTGCCACAACGGTATTTGAAGGAGAGATTTTCTTATAAAGAAACCACAAAAAGAAAAGGAGGAGATTCCCTATGTATAAAATCAATGAAAACTACCAGAAGCTTCCAGGCAGCTACTTATTCAGCACCATCGCCAAAAAAGTCGCCGCTTACACGGAGGCCAACCCGGACAAGGACATCATCCGCCTGGGCATCGGCGATGTGACCCAGCCCTTAGCGCCGGCAGTCATTGCCGCCATGCACAAGGCTGTGGACGAGATGGCGGATGCCGCCACTTTCCGGGGATACGCCCCAGACTTGGGCTATGAATTCTTGAGGAATGCCATCGCATCTTGTGATTATCAGTCCAGGGGATGCGACATTTCCCCAGATGAAATCTTCGTCTCCGATGGCGCCAAGAGCGATTCCGCCAATATCCAGGAGATTTTTGCCCAGGACAATCGGATTGCCGTCTGCGACCCTGTCTACCCTGTATATGTAGATTCCAACGTCATGTCCGGGCGTACCGGCACTTATGACGCCGCATCCGAGACCTGGAGCGACGTCATCTACATGCCCTGCACCATGGAGAACGGCTTTGTGCCAGAGTTCCCCAAGGAGACCCCGGATATCATCTACCTGTGCCTGCCCAACAACCCCACAGGCACCACCATCACCAAGCCCCAGCTCCAGGAATGGGTGGATTATGCCAATAAGGTTGGCGCCGTCATCATTTACGATGGGGCCTATGAGGCCTATATCTCTGAGGAAAACGTGGCTCATTCCATCTACGAATGCGAAGGAGCCAGGACTTGTGCTATCGAATTGAAGAGCTTTTCCAAAAACGCCGGATTCACCGGCGTGCGCTTGGGATACACGGTAGTCCCCAAGGATTTGAAATGCGGCGGGGCCTCCCTCCATGGCATGTGGGCGCGCCGCCACGGCACCAAGTTCAACGGCGCCCCCTACATCGTGCAGCGGGCAGGGGAAGCCACCTACAGCCCGGAAGGCAAAGCCCAGCTTAAGGAACAGGTAGCCTATTATATGAAGAACGCCTCTGCCATCAAGTCCGGCCTGCAGGAAGCGGGCTACACTGTCTTTGGCGGCGTCAACGCCCCCTATATCTGGCTGAAAACCCCGGATAAGATGACCTCCTGGGAATTTTTCGACTACCTCTTAGAGCAGGCAAACGTGGTGGGAACCCCAGGCTCCGGCTTCGGCCCCAGCGGGGAAGGGTATTTCCGCCTGACGGCATTCGGCAGCTATGAGAATACAAAGAAGGCATTGGAGCGGATTCGGAAGCTTTAATTTCCCCCTAGGGATGGTGAAGATAAGATTTGTTAGAAAAAGTTTACTTAATTATATCGGCATTTGCATTCCAAAAATGAAGCGAAATAGAAAAAAACCAGGGTTCAATTTGTACAAAATTAGCCCTGGTTTTTATATATTTTTACCAAAAATGATTTTTTTACTAAAATTTTAGTAAAAGCACTTGAGAAAAATCCAGAAAACATTTAAAATAGAGAGTAAGAGTTGGTGAGGCAGAAGAAAGCGCATCTGCCAAGCAGGCGGCCCATTGCCCAAGGCGGCCCATTTGGCAGGAGCCAGGCAGAATGGAAGAAGCCAAGCTCTAAAAAATGAAAAGGAGAGTGGAAAAATGAGAGGATTTAAGAAATGTGTGAGCGCAATGACTGCAGCCGCAATGCTTTTTACCTCCGTGCTTCCGGCAGGCGGGCTTAGCCTGACGGCTTATGCGGCAGGCAGGGACGGCGACGCAGTGGCGGTAGACACAAGCGTGCGCCTGCTCCCAAGCCAGGTTTCCCCGTTCAACGACACGGATGGAGACGGCTTGGGCGAGTTCCAGGGCTGGGGCACCTCCCTTTGCTGGTGGGCGAACCGGCTGGGCTACAGCGAGTCCATGACCAACCAGGCGGCAGAGGCCTTCTTTGGCGACAATGGCCTGGACATGAACATTGGGCGCTACAACATCGGCGGCGGCGACAACGTGGGCGATGTAACGGAAGTGCCTGTCAATGAGCGGGCGCAGTTCTATGACCTGGAGACAGAAGGCAGGACTCCCACATATGCCGGGAGCAAGATGAAAATTTCCGATGAGGGGAGATTGAAAGACAAGACATTTTCTGTTTCTGACGCAGATTTTGGCTTTACCAAGGGGCAGAAAATCGGCGAATTTAAAAATATCGGTTGGATCAATAAGTTAGGCGATGCAGTAGGAGACGGCGATAACTTAAGCTATACGGTAAATGTGGCGGAAGCGGGCAATTATACAGTAAAGCTTCTGATGTTCCACAATGGCAACAGCAAACGCGACGTGGCAATCCGCGTAAATGACGATGCAGAGAACGGCACTTATGTCGTAGACAATGCCACCATTCAGAACAGCAAGCTGCTTGCGGAAAGCGGTGACGCCATGACATTGTACTCCATTGCAATCTCAAATGTGGCATTGCAGGCTGGAGACAACAACGTCAAGATTGCCGGGCAGGCAGACTGGACATTGGATTTTGTGAAGATGGCTGTCATAAAAGCTGGCGATGAAGGCGTCCTGCCCAGCGAGGATTTCCTCCATGCCCCTCATATTACGCGTTCCGATTCCGCCATCCCAGGCTATTGGAAAGACGTGACCAAGATTGTCCTGACAGAGGATAGGCCTATCGAATGGTGGCAGCAGAATTATGCCAGGGCAGACCAGGAATGCGGCTATGCCTGGAATTATGACTGGGAGAAGGACAAGAACCAGATGAACATCTTAAGGGCGGCCAAGCAGGCCAGCGGAGAAGATTTCATCGCAGAGGCGTTTTCCAATTCCCCGCCTTATTTCATGACGGTCAGCGGGTGCAGCTCCGGAAATGCGGATGCCAGCAAGGACAACCTGCGTGCAGATTCCTATAAGGCATTTGGGGCTTACATGGCGGATGTCATCACCCATTGGGCAGAGGAAGGCGTTGTGAACTTCCAGAGCGCCACGCCCATGAACGAGCCTTACACTAACTATTGGGGCGCCAACAGCTTCAAGCAGGAAGGCTGCCATTTTGACCAGGGCAATTCTGAGTCCAAGGCAATCGAAGAGTTCTATGCGGCAATGCAGGGGAATATCGCTAAGATGGCCGAAGGCCCTGCCAAGGAAGCCATGAAGAACCTGGTGTACTCCGGCACGGATGAGACCAGCATTGACACGGCTATCACTTCCTATAACCAGCTGTCAAGCGCAGCGAAGAATATCATCACCAGGATTGACACCCATACATACAGCGGCTCTAAGCGCGAGGAATTAAGCGCATTGGCTGAGAAGGAAAAGAAGAACCTGTGGATGTCTGAGATTGACGGCGCTTCCGAAGCTGGGACAGATGCCGGGGAAATGACGGCAGCCTTAGGGTTCGCAGGCCAGATTATGCGGGATGTGAATGGGCTTCGGTGCTCTGCGTGGATTATGTGGAATGCCGTTGACCTGAACGTGGATAAGAACAATGAATTTGACGCCGACACGATTGAGGACCTTCTGACGAAGCTGAATGATTCGAATGAAGTGATGTACAACCCGGTAAAAGGTTTCTGGGGAATCGCAATCGGCGACCACAATAACCAGGAACTTGTGCTGACCAAGAAATATGAAGCCCTTGGCCAGTTCACAAGGTATATCCGCCCAGGCTATGCCATCATGGGTTCAGACAACAGCAATACCTTAGTGGCTTACGACCCGGACAGCAACAAGGCAGTCATCGTAGTGCGCAACACCGCTGGAGAAGACAAGACATGGAACTTTGACTTGAGTGATTTTAAGTCTATGGGCAGCCAGATCCATGCATACCGCACCAGCGGCTCCAAGGAAAGCGGGGAAAAATGGGCAGACGTATCCGCATCAGACAATATTGTGGCAGATACGGAGGCCAAATCCTTTACAGCAACGCTGAAGGCTAATTCTGTCACCACTTATGAGGTGGAAGGCGTAGTATACGACAAGGACTATGCTGAGCAGAAGGCTTTTGAGGAAGAACTGAAGACAGAACTGATGAAAGATGCGGTAGAAAAGGTTGCATTGGACAGCAGCATGGTGACAGGAAGCGAGCCATGGAACGGCGACCAGGCCAACGGCGTGCAGAATGTAGTGGATGGCAATTACAGCACATTCTTTGACGGCGTTACCAAGGGATGGGTGCAGATTGATTTGGGCAAGGAAGTGAATATCGGCGCTTTTGGCTATGCGCCCAGGTCAGGCTTTAACGGCAGGTGCGTAGGCGCATCCTTCTACGGCTCCAACGACAAGGAGAACTGGACACTGCTGTATACGATTACGGAATCACCGGCAGCCGGCCAGGCAACGAATGTGTATGTCAGCCAGTTTAAGACGGACGCCGCAAATTTCCGCTATGTGAAATATGCAGTGCCGGAAGATGACAGTGCCGCAAACTGCAATATCGCTGAGATTGAAGTGTACCAGATGAAAGAGGGCTTTGAGATGCCCGAAACCTTACAGGACTGGATTGGCTATTACGAAGGCAAGACAGAAGGCCATACTTATTCTGAGGCTACCCAGGAAGCTTATAATACGGCATTGGCAGCAGCCCGCGCATTGGTAAGCTCCACAGACGAGGAAGCCAAGACGGTGGCTAGGAACAACCTGGTGAAGGCTTACCGCGCATTGAAGGAAGTGTTCAACTACACGAATTTCTCCGGCGTGGACGGCGGCGTGAGGACAGACAACAACGGCGAAGTCATTCAGGCGCACGGCGGCCAGATTCAGCAGATTACGAGCTATGACCTGAATGGGGACGGCCAGGTTACAAAGGACGATGCGTTCTGGTACTGGATTGGCGAGGATAAGACCAACGATTACCGTCCATGCCCAGGCATCCACGTATATATTTCCAAGGATTTGTACAACTGGGAAGACAAGGGATGCGTGCTTCGGACCGTCCCGAATTGGGAGACATTTACGACAGACAAATATTTCACAGACCTTTATGGGGATATGCCTGAGGATCAGAAGGAAGCCGTGTATGGAGATCTCTGGACGGCAGATAACTCTTCCAACGGCGGCTGCGTGATTGAGCGCCCGAAGATGATTTACAATGACACAACCAAGAAATATGTAATCTGGTTCCATGCAGACGGCCAGATTCCGGGCAGCACCGGGAGCAACTATGCCAAGGCTAAGGCCGGCGTGGCAGTTTCTGACAGCCCCTTTGGGCCGTTCCAGCTGCAGGGAAGCTACCTGCTGAACTATGAAGAGGGCGCAGACCATGGCTTTGACGAGGAAGTGGGCGGCCATGTGCGCGACATGAACTTGTTTAAGGATGACGACGGCACAGGGTATGTGATTTATTCTTCAGACGGCAACCAGACGATGCATGTGGCCAAGCTGAACGCTGAGTACACCAATGTGGCGCAGCCGGACAACAGCAAGGCAGAACAGGGCGTAGGCAAAGATTTCACCAGGAACTTCATCGGCGAGTCCAGGGAAGCGCCTGCAATGTTTAAGTACAATAACAAATATTATATTATCACCTCCGGATGTACCGGATGGTCCCCGAACCGCGCAAGCTATGCGGTTGCAGACCACCCGATGGGGCCGTGGACCACAATGGGCGACCCATGCACAGACAGTGGCTCAGCCACCACATATGATACCCAGAGCACTTGCGTGTTCCCGGTAGACGCAGCCAAAGGCCAGTTCATCTACATGGGCGACCGCTGGAGGAATCCGGATAATGGCGGCTCCTTGCGGGATTCCAGGTATGTATGGATTCCGGTAGAGTTCATTTCTGGCAACAAGATTGCGCTGCGCCGTTATTCCGATTGGGATTTGAGCGTATTTGACGATATCAAGCCGTTTGAGATTAAGACTAAGATTCCAGAGACGGCAGCCTCTGTGGCAGCCTTGAAGGCAGCGTTGCCGGATAAGGTCACCATCCAGTACGTAGGCGAGACAACGGAGCAGGAAGTGGCCGTGACTTGGAGCGGCCTGCCGGCAGATTCTGACAATAAGCTGGGCACGGTAAACGTGACAGGCGAGCTGGCAAATGGGCGTACATTTACCCAGTCCGTAGGCCTCTTCAGCGACAAGATGATTTACTTCTTCGACAGCTATGCAAATGGCTCTGAGTCCGCTTACCTGAACCAGGTGAAGAGCGTGCTGAAGGAGAAGCTGCGCAACACAGCCGCAGACCAGGCTTATTCTGCAGAGAATAAGGCAGGGTATACAGGCGAGTTCGATGTAGACTTTGGCGGGAAGAGCGAAGGCACTGACATTTGGTCCAGAGGCTACTGGGCAAAGAGCGGCAAGAACATTGATTATGCATTTGATTTGGAAGCAGGGAAATACACCGTATCCACAGGCTACCAGGAATGGTGGAATACCAGCAGGCCTACGAAGGTTACCGTAACTTCTGAAAATGGCGGCGAGTTGGCTACCCATACCTTTACCTTGGCCAATACAGCTACCAGCCAGCAGGAAAATGTAAGCTTTACCTTAGATTACAATGAAAAGGTGACTGTAAGCGTCAGCAAGACAGGCGGAGCAGATCCGGTTCTGAGCTGGATTGCCTTGATGCAGGAAGAGAAATTTACGGAGAAATCCAATAAGGAACAGTTAAATGCAGCCGTTTCCCAGGCAGAGCAGGTGGAAGACGCCGGATACACGAAGGCCAGCTGGGCAGCATTCTCCAAAGCCCTTGCAGACGCCAAGAAGTTACAGGTAAAGGTTACGGCAGAGCAGAGCGAAGTGGACGCCGCCGTCAAGGATCTTACAGACGCCAAGGCAGCGCTTAAGACGGTGAAGGCTTATCTGGAAGAAGGGATTGCAGCCAATACCGTTGCCGATTCTGAGAAAGACAAATACACGGCAGACAGCTGGGACGCTTACCAGGCTAAGCTGAAGGCGGCCAAAGACCTTGTGGCAAAAGAAGGCTTGACAGAGGCAGAAGCTGACAGCGCATTGAAGGATTTAAGCGACGCCAAGGCGGCTCTGACATCCGTAGACAAGTCACAGCTGAATGCAGCCATTGACAAGGCTAAG